>JALWBS010000016.1 GCA_027037025.1 Desulfurococcales archaeon
CATCTATGAGGATGCGTACTTAAAACGCTTGGCTATGCCATAGCGTCGATATAGGGCTACGAGTGCCAAAAGTTCTTGGATACGTGCTACGGGGAGCAACGACACACCGCGTACGAGCGCTGCTGACGGAGGATGGAGAGCGTGTAGTGAGAGAAGGGATGTTGGTCACCGTGAAAAGCCGGAGCCAGTTAATCGTTTCGAGAGTGGATTCTCTTCAGTACGAATCTCAGTTCTTCGGTGAAAGCGACTTAACAGCGTCCATCGTTCGAGAAGGCAGCGTTGATGTGCTTGCCCAAACGCTTGGCTTCTACTGCGTAGCTGAGTTAACGCTTCTAGGAGTGGCTTCACCTCGTGGACTCAGGGAGGTAGACGTACCGCCGAAGCCCGGGGATCCGGTTCTCGATCTCGAAGCACTGAGCCCAGAGGCGCTTTTTGGAGTGTCTAAGCACGATGTCGTTGTATGGATCGATAGCTTGGTTGGCTACGAGAACTTTTCAATTCCTCTTAAACTGGATGCAATGACGATGCACGTCGGGATATTCGGAGAGACCGGTAGTGGAAAGAGCTACACGATGGGCTACATACTAGAGAAGCTCAGCTCTATTAAGGTAGATGGTAGGGAAGCTGCGTTTCCAACCATAGTCATCGATGCCAACGGCGATTACATAGATATCTTCGAACACTTCCAGAAGTTTCGTAGGTTCGGTGCGTATCGCGAAGTCCGTCGATACGTCTTCGAGAGCTCGCATCATAGGTATCAACCCCATACATACACCATAAAGCTGGATCTCGACGAGCTAGAACCTAGAGAGCTTGCAGAGCTAGTAATAGCGTACAGGTTCGGGAACCTGGAATCGAACGAGTTACAACTACATCTCCTAAGCAGAGCTCTAGAAATAGCTAGGGAGATGGGTGTTAGCTTCAATAGGTTGTTTCTAAATCCGCGATTAATCGATGAATCTCTAGATAGAGCCACGAGAGAACTCGACGTGCATCCGCAAACGCTTAGAGCTGTTCGCTCAGCTATATCGAAGTTCAGATGCGACCTCGTAGATAGGTATCGCATGATTAGCTTGGGCGAAGAGCATAAGCTCGACAGGTCTTTCGTCGAGGATGTCACAACCGAACCGCTCTTAGTGATAATGGATTTTTCAGCCGATGGATCCCCCGGCATCCCCTTGATAGTCAAGCAGCTAGTCGTAGCGTTCTTAGCGAAGCTCGTATTCAAGACGTTTACAACGTACAAGATCCGTGGAGATCAGAGGCACCTCCTCATGGTTATCGAGGAAGCGCAGAACTACGTGCCGAACTCCCGTACTTACCCCGTTGGCTTCAGCGTTGCTCGAGACATCGTGTCTCTCATAGCGACTCAAGGAAGGAAGTTCGGCGTTTGCCTAGCCATAGTATCGCAGAGACCTCTATTCGTAGACCCCGTCGTTCTGTCCATGATAAACACCTGGTTCATTCACAGGGTATCGCCGGAGGATGCAAACTACATATCTAGGCTCTGCGGAGGCCTTCCCCCATCGCTAGAGAAGCGATTAGTTAGCTTAAGTCGAGGCATGTGCATAGTTGTTGGCCAAATGAATCCGCTGAACGTACCACTACTCGTGAAGATAGGTAAGAGAACCGTTAGTCATAGGATGGGGCGAGCAGACGTCTTAGAGAGCCTTCGAAGGCTAGCAAGACAATGATTACTTACGTGCATGAGCTATGAGAGCACCAACTATGAAACCTATCGTTACGGGGGTTATCACTAGAATGCCTAACGCTGCCACCAACGAATAGACTATCCCCCACACACTACGCGCGATGTTGCCAAGGGTTCTAATGGCTTCATAGACGCTGTTCCCAAGACTCCAAACCCCCAATACAATACCTAGCAGTATTATCCCGACCGAGGCTAGTATGTACTTGAGCGCTCTCATAGCCACGTAACCCAGTGCTAATCCGAGTAGAAACTCTATTGCAGTTACTATCAACGCATTCGGGTTCGTTATCAAAGCTCCTACCAAGCTATCGATGCTTATAGGGCTTGTCGTGCTGGTGTTCACTGTTGCTAAAAGCCCTATCATCTCCTCTACCTCTTCTCTAGAGCCGAACACATCTTGTTAGGTATATAAATCTCGTAGGTCGATAACGATAGAACACCTTAGTTGGATTACATCGATAATCCTCGAGAAGACCATGGGATTAGAGTTGTGGCGGGCCCGCCGGGATTCGAACCCGGGACCTCCGCCCGCAGCCTGCCGAAGCGGTCTACGGGTTAAGAGCCCGCCGCTCTACCTGGCTGAGCTACGGGCCCAGCGCCACGATGTGAGGAGTGTTGGTGGGGCTTATAAGTTGTTCTCTGAATCAGACCGCGGTGCACGAAGTGCTGAGAAAGCTGGTGAACGGCATCTACTCGATAGACGACTTACCCGCTATCTACATACCTAAGCACGGCATCGTGGCTGTAGCCGACGTACATCTAGGCTTCGAGGAGGAGATGGCCTCTAAAGGTGTTTTCCTACCACGTGTCCAGGTTAAGAGGGCCGTGGAAGTGATTTCCAAGTGCGTCGAGAGGGTTCCTGCAAAGACTCTAATCATCGTCGGGGATCTCAAGCATCTATTCGAGCGCCTTGGAAGGAGGGAGGCTAAGGACGTAAGCGAGTTTCTGGAATTCATAGCTCCGCTATTCAACGAGATAGTGCTCGTGAGGGGAAACCACGATACTTTCGTATACGTTAAGCTACGTAGGTACGGTGTGGAGCTCGTAGACGAGCTTCTAATCGACGACATTCTCTTCGTTCACGGACATAGGGAGCCCAGCACGAGCTCGAGCATCGTGGTTATGGGGCACGAGCATCCAAGCATAGCGATTAGGGATCCCCTAGGAACTGTTGCAAAGCTTCCATGTTTCCTAATCGCCCCTCTGCGATGGGGAGGAACGGCTCTGGTTCTACCAGCCCTAGGCCTTTATCAGAGCGGTACTGCTGTATCGACATCTCCCGAAGCTTACCTATCTCCGATACTGAGGAAGTACGCAGATTTAGAAAACGCTCAGCCTTTCGCTATAGTGGAAGGCGAAGGGGTTTTCGAGCTACCTAAGCTTGGAATCGTAGAGAGCGTTCTTCAGACAACTTTATAAAGCCTCTACTCCCTTTATATTCCGGATAAAAGCCTATATGAGCGTGGGATCATAGCAGAGAGTTATCACGATGAGTTAGCGAAGAAGTACTTCAGCGACCTAGATGCGAAGATAACGGTTAAAATCGAGAACATCGTTGCCACGGTATCGCTCGACCAGCCTCTAGACCTAGACTACATAGACAAGACATTGCCAAACGTTGAATTCAACCCCGACCAATTCCCCGGATTGATATTCAGACTAGACTCGCCTAAAGTAACGGCACTGGTCTTCAAGTCGGGGAAGATGGTTGTAACAGGTGTTAAAAGCACGGCGGAGTTGATAAGGGCGGTCAAGAAGATCATAAAGACATTCATAAAGTATGGCATACCAATAACGGGTAAGCCAAGGATACAGATTCAGAACATCGTAGCATCAGCTTCTCTAGGAGTTGAAGTTGCGCTCGAAAAGGCTGCGTTTATGTTGGAGAACTCCATGTATGAACCTGAGCAGTTCCCCGGCTTGATACATAGAATGAGCGATCCCCACGTCGTGCTGCTCATATTCAGCAGCGGCAAGATGGTGATAACGGGTGCTAAGAGCGAGGAAGAGGTTTACCAAGCTGTTAGGAAGATATACCTCAAGCTAAAGGAGTTGGGATGCATAAGGAAGCCTGAGGAAGAAGAGAAGGTTGTTGAGAGCGAGCTGGAAGCTATAGGAGCTGCTAGGAGAAGGAGGAAACTTACATACGAGGATTTCCTGTTTTAGCGCATCGATGCTTACGTAACGGTTATCAGAGTGAGACTAGGTTCTTCATCCCCGAAAGCATCTCGATGGGTCCAAGGCTGCCCGCGTCATCATCTAGCGCTACAGCATCTCGAGAACAAATATAGCCTTTTTCCTAGTCAAGCTACGGGCTTTGCGCTATGGTTAAGCACGCGCTACTACTTCTCGTACTGTTGCTCTCATCACTAACTCAGCTAGCAGCGCTCCCCCAAGCCGATGAGCATGCCAACATGGAGTGCCTCACGGTGTACTTCCTCGCCTACGTGAAGCAGAGCCACAGAGGCTCGGTAGTAGAGGGGAAAGTATGTATAGAGCCTAGTACTAGTCTAAGCGTATCGATTAAGGGAGCTAAGTACGGTCCCAGCGTAATCGATTCGTTCTTGATAGCGATTCGAACCGTTGCTCGGCTATGCGATCCCAGAGCTGAGAAGCTCCGCATAATAGTATCGTTGCCGCAGGGATTCTACATAAAGGGTGCTAGTGGCTCACTTCTGCTCGCACTCGCGGTTCTGAAGCTTCTTGGATGGAACATACCTGGCAAACCGCTTAGCGCTACTGGAGTCGTATCGATAGACGGATTCGTTGATCCCGTTGGTGCTGTTCCGTACAAGCTAGATGCGGCTCGAAGGCACGGCGTGAAGCTAGTGTATGTACCACTGCTAAACTACGCAGAAGCCCATAACGTTACGGGTATTCGCGTTAGATACGTCGATACATTGCTTAGCATCTGCAGACCAGGTTTAGCGA
>JALWBS010000017.1 GCA_027037025.1 Desulfurococcales archaeon
GCTCCGCATGGGTGGTTACATGGGTAAGGGAACCCCATCGTTTGGTAAGATGAGTAAGAAGGTTACGCATATCAAGTGTCGGCGATGCGGTAGGGTTGCGTTCAATGTTGCTAAGGGGTACTGTGCTGCGTGCGGCTTCGGAAGGTCTAAGAGAATGCGTAGGTATAGATGGCAGAACAAGAAGTACAATAGGGTTAGGATAAAGTAGTTGGGTACCGTATCGCAACGCTACACGCTACTTCTCTACGCAAGCACCTACGATCTTTGCTCTGAAGGGTTTCTCCATTTCTCCGCGGATCTCTATGTCTATGTCCAGAAACTTCTTGACGATCTCCATGACCGTGTAGGCATGCATCGTGAATCTCGAAGCTGTGAACACAGTGGTTCCGCACGCTAAAGCTGCTGGCGCAACGATCATGTCGCCCATGTGCCTATCGAGCGCTGCTCCGCTTCCCAACTCCTCCAACAGTTTGTCCGCCGCTTCTCTACCAACCTCCTCGGCTCTCTTACCCTTTGCTCCAAGAGCATCCGCGCCGAGCAAGCTGGATCTGCACTCAGCCACCAACACAATCCCGCTACCTGGACCTAAGTGAGGATCTTTATCCGGTGGGTACCACTCCGTGGCGATCTCTATGGGTACACGAACAGCGTTTCGAAGCCTCTCCTCGGCAGCCTTAGCCTGTCTCTCAGCAACGTGCTTTGGTAGCTTGACGGCGTGCGAGAAGCCCCTGATCTTCACGAGCTCTCCACGCTGCGAGAGCTCCACCGCCTGTATCCTCCCACTCGGTTGCGAACGGAGCACGACTATTCCTCCACCACGGGGGTAATGCCCTCTTCGCACCACCTCCAACTCCATTCTGTAACCCATTCTGCTGAGGATGGGTATCAGAACGTGCTTAACGTAGTCCACGGGTGGGCTCCATGGAACGTCCGTACCTCCCCTGATCTCGATTTCGATGGGTTCTGGAACGAAGGGGAGAACAGGTAGCAGCGCTTGTATGACGAGAGTAACGCTGCCAGCTGTACCGATGTCGAACCTGTACCTACCTCCCCTAAGCGTTCTAGGCTCGAAGAGGAGCTCCGTGGAGCCTAGATGAAGACCCTCGACCCTAGCCCTCGATATCTCCGCCAATACCCTGACCGCGGTCATGTGCTGTCGCTGCAATCCGGGGTTTCTCCTCTTGGCCCTTATGTTGAAGATCCTTACGGGAACGCCCAGCGCTGCTGCCAAACCTATAGAGGTTCTCAGTATCTGACCCCCACCCTCTCCGAAGCTACCGTCTATCACTATCATCAGTCTCTACCAGCCACTTCCCTAAGCCTTTCCACCCCCCTAATCTCATCTATTATCTTAGCTACCGAGGGCGGGACTAAGGATCTCCACTCGTCGCTTCCCATAAGCATCATCTTCCTTATGTTGGTAGAGCTCAGCTTCCCCCTCTCGAAGGGTGGGGGTATCAGAACCTCGTAGCCACACTCCTTGAACAACCTAACCACCAGAGGATTCCTAGCGATAGCGTACCTAAACCGAGGCACGTTCATCGCTAAGTACCGAACCCACACAGCATTCATGTAGATATCCGCTAGGGGTACTATCAAGACCCTCGACCTGTCTATACCAGCATCCTCGAGAGCCGCCCTAATCATCTCGATCCTTTCACCAGCCGTGAAAGGATTTGAAAGCGTGTGGCTCTCCTGAGCCGAACCAACAACGATTACCAACTCGTCGAGTCTCTGCAGAGCCCACTCAATAACCTTTACATGGCCCCAGTGAATCGGTTGGAAACGCCCTGGGAACACGCCCCTCAAAACCATTGACTTCGCCCCGACACCACATCGAAAATAGACAGTGATAAATAGTGGAGGTGCTCTCGATATAGCTCCGGAGAACTGGCTTCGCGTCGCGGGCTAGGATCATGGATCTAGACAGTAGAGCGAACTCCGCCCAGAGAAGAAAGGTTATCGCTGCCCGAGAGGATCTGGTGAACAACGTATCGATCCTAGCGAAGAGAAGAGGAGCTACGCTGTATTCCTATGTAAACGAAGTGTTGGAACAAGCCATACGAGCCGAGGAACTCGGAGTAACGCTTAGAGAAGTCTTAGACTCATACGAATTCCTCCGAGCAAACCGAGTTGGTGGACTAACGCCTCTATCCATAGAGCTCCTCAACACGATAGCCAGGATCTGCAGTGAGAACGGTTGCCTACAAGAACTCGAGCGCGTAGCTCTTGAGAGCGGTAAGTGGTACGGAGAATTCATTAACATGAGATTTAAGCCTAATGTCTCCAACTTGAAAGAGTTATCGAAATTCATCGAGAGGATACTCCGAGAGACACGTTGGGAACTTACTGAGGTCTCAGTATCATGTGAAGGCACCATGCTTCGTGTTAGAGCAGTATCTTTAGTCCTCAATAACGATGCCACTCGGATAATAGCTAAGTACATAGAAGGCCTCATGAACGCGGTGGGGTTCAAGCTCAACAATTACGACTTGCGCAAGGGTATAATAGACCTTCTATTTGAGCCAACATAATCAATTGGATAATATGTATACACTCAACTACATCTGTAGCCGACTCCTTTTAACCCCCAAAGATCAAACGGTTTCCTACGAGAGGTGTGGGTGAGTTCATGAAATCCAAAATCTTAGCTCTAATTGCCCTGATAAGCATAATCGCACCAACAGTGCTAATAACAGTTCCAGTAACATACGCTCAAACAAATGTAATATCTATAGTCAGCGTGACGCCTAGTACATATGTGCATCCGGGAGAGACCGTTACCGTTGAAGTCGCTGTAGGTATTTCGGGAGTACAATACACTGTAGAGCTACGAAGCTGCTATAACACGAGCATTGTATGGGCCAAGGTCACAAGAGTGGCACCATCAGCAGGCAATTACATCGTAACGTTGGTTCTACCGAAAAGTGGCTTACCAGGAATAGGAGCACCAGCTTGCGCTCAGGTAGCGGCACTGAGTCCTGTCTCATCTACTGTAGCGACCTATAACTTAAGCATCGCACCATTAATAACAGTTAATGCAACGAAAACACCCAACATTCTACCCACGGGTCAGCCCATATACGTTAACATAACAGGTTACGGTTTTGATGATAATGCCACCATTTATAATGTCACCTTTGTAGGTCCGATAACAATTCACTATCCCGTGAACATCAATGTCACTAAGGAAGGCACATTTACCGTAACTCTTGAGCTACTTAACGTCACAGGCGGTGAAGGACTCCCCGAGGGCTTATACGAAGTAGGTGTAGATTCTAACACCAGATATCTCAGTGAGCTTGAACCAGCTAATCTAACAATTGTACCACAGATAATAATATCGCCGACCTCCGGGCATGGAAGATGCGATTCAATATTGTGTGAGTTAGAGGACATGACTATTACAGGTTATGGTTTTGACGCAAACTCGAACATTACTGAAGTTAAGTTCTATAACACGAACTTTAGCTTATGGTACAACTACACAATACTACATGGTGTACAAGCTGATGAATATGGGCACTTCGTGATACCGGGCAGTGCTATAATAAGTATTAATAAATACAACATGACCGCAGGCATGTATAACTTCTACATCATCGAGAAACCAGCTACTCAGGTATTCACAACGGGTAAAGAAGCCATAAACTACAACACATTTAACACGTTGCAGATACCCCCAAGTCAAACTGAGGCTGTGCTAGGGACTCCCGCCAATGTAACTGCTGTATATTACGTAAATGGTGCGTGGACTTACAAGACTTTAGCAACGAGGAGCACTTACACAAAGACGGAGGTCCTAAGAATAGACTTCACTGAGAATGGAATCTCATATGAGCTTGCAGCAAACCTAGTGGAGGAGAACACTACCGCTGGATGGATATTAGTTCAATTTGCACTATACAACATGAGTGTATCCCCACCAGTAACACTATTCAATGTAACCATCAACAGCTCCAGTTACAACTCCAACATAGGTGCTTACTATGCTGAGCTCTACTTCAATATAACCCCACGAGTAGTGTATAGCACTACGAAGAATGCCACATACATATACCACGCCGTATTCTACGACTATCCAAACATGGTATATTTAGTGCTTGAGAAACTAACATTCGAGGTATCCTACGCTAATCTTACGATGTATTACAGTAATACCGCTACGGGCAAGTTCTTGAAGTGGTACTTCGTGTATAATGCTAGCAATCCAAGCGCTAGCAACTTTACGTACAGCAACGGTGAACTAAGCGCCTCAGTCAGCTTCATTGATGCGAATATAGCATTCAACGCTATCTTCACAAGCGTACCAGCAGAGAAGTGGGCACAGCTAGACCTGGTGGCAACTCCGCTAACGATAAAGTTGTTCTACTTCGACAACGTATACTACATAGTAAGACCCTTGTTAGTACTGATATCACCATCGATAGTAATGCCAGGAAGCACTGTAACCCTAGCTGCGTATGGTTACGGTCCTGCACCGAATACTCTAACCATAACACTAGATAAGAAACTTAAGATCGCCACGGTACCTCTAGGCAAAGATGGCAACGCTACATTCACTATAATACTTCCCAAGAACGTTACCTACGGTGCTCACTATCTATGGGGCAGAGATAGTTATGGTTATGAATACTCGCTAGCGATAATCGTTGGCAGTAAAGCGTATTGGATTAAGTTGCCATTACCAAAGGTCATGGTGAATACCGCCACTAACATCGTAACTGCTGGATACAACGGTAAGACACTGATAGTATGTCCGTACCCTGTACAATTCATCGGCAACGCGTTAACATACACTGTAAGATACACTGGCAAGTGTGACTATCTAGGAGATGAGATCGAGGTTGTAGTATCCGGTCTAAGCCCCGGAGATAAGATCGTCGTATACTTCGGCAATGTTGAAGTTGCCACTGCAGTTGCCAACTCCTCTGGTATCGCTGTAGCCAGCTTCACCGTGCCAACATTACCACAGGGAAGCTATGAAATCAAGGTGGTGACACCCTACGGCACGCTATATCCGCAGTTCTTCAACGGAACAATGTTCCTATCAGTGCCTGCTGTGATAGAGCCTAAGATTGTGCTAACCGATCTAAACAATGAGTCGCTGCTACCAGTACTGGTAGGCCCCGGCATCGTCAAGGTGATAGGAACTGGGTTCCCGGTGGGTGCGGGCTTCGATGCTGTACTTATCAACGGCACCGATGCCATAACAACCTTCGCTGCTAACATAAGAATGTGGACAACCAACGATTACGGAGAGCTGGTATCGACCGGTGGTGGGGCTCCAGCAATCTATCTACCAGTGCTACAGCCCGGTGCTTATGAGATCAGCTTGGTATACACGGTTGGGAGCACTACGGAGGTTAGCGCTGCCGGCGTGGTATACGTAGTGAACAATGTGAGCATCGTGGCCACCAGCAACGAGTTGGCGAAGGCTATCTCGACCCTAGAGGCTGGGCTCAACGATCTGGCTAAGATGATGAGTAGCGCTGAAGCGAGTGTGCTAAGCGCTATTAAGAGCCTCGAGGGTTCGCTATCTAAGTACTCGGCGACGCTCAACAGCATAGTCAACAGCTTGAACAGCGTATCGTCTAAAGTCGAGAGCTTGGCATCTCAGGTAAGTGATCTGAAGAGCTACGTTGCTAACGAGATAGACAACTTGAAGAGCGAGATAAGCGCTGTGAGCAAGACCGTGAGCTCGCTAGCTAGCATCGCAGACGAGGTTAAGACTTTGAAGAGCTCCATAGCTTCGCTAAGCGAGACCGCCACGAAGATCGAGGACATTGCCACGAAGCTCAGCAGCAGCGTGAGTAGCATAACGAGTACGCTGAGCAGCATAAGCACCAAGATTAGCGATCTATCCAGCGCAGTATCGACTATAGAGAGCAGCCTCAGCACGATAAGTAGCACTGTTAGCAGCAACGCTAAGGCGATCGCTGGCCTCAGCAGCTCGGTGAGCACTCTGAAGAGTCAGGTATCCACGTTGTCATCGACGCTAAGCGATGTGAAGAGTGCCATAAGCACGATAGAGAGCTCGCTAAGCAGCGTCTCGAAGACCGTAAGCAGCGTGGCTAGCACGTTATCGGCTCTCAGCGCTAGCGTAAGCGATATCAAGAGCAAGCTGGGCGAGATCAGCAGCTCGCTAAGCACAGTGTCTAGCAACGTGGCTTCGTTGAACAACAAGGTTAGCTCGCTAAGCAGCGAGGTTAGCAACGTGAAGAGCTCCGTTGCTTCGCTACAGAACAACGTAAAGAGCTTAGGCAACACCTTGGCCAACGTAAAGAGCTCGCTAAGCAGCGAGATAAGCAGCGCTAAGAAGAGCCTACAGTCATCGCTAGGAACTGTGCAGGTACTAGTGATAGTGGCACTAATACTCGCGCTGATCGCAGCCGTAGCCTCGATCTTCGGCGCCATACAGATCAGTAGGAAGTTAGCAGGGTAAGCAGCAAGGCAATAGTATATTCCACAAAATGTTTTTAACAAATTTTCTTTTTATGGAGTTCTCTCATTCGAGCTCTTCTCGACTCTAGACAACATCATTTCCAGATACGATTTCACTATGAAGTTCTCCGAGATCTTCAGTATGGAAACGAACTGCTTTATCATCTCTCGGAACTGGTCCACGGAATCCACACCCTCAACCTCGACCTCTATGAACGTGCCTAAGCCCTGAACGTCGTCGAGGAACACCTTGTATGGACCATACCTGTATATCTTCCTACGTTTCTTAATTAGGTAGTACCTGAATCCAAGTTCCTCGAAGATCTGTAGCAGTTTTCTACCGTCCTCCACGCTCACAGTGATTTCCTTACGTATCTTCATGTCGGGAACTATCTTCGGGCCTTTGAACGTTAACTCGCTTACGGTTCTCTTCAGAACCTTGCTCTTCCTTATCCGTACGCGTAGGGCCATATCCCGCGCTTTCAGGTCTATGCATGGGTAGAGATCTATGTAGTAATCCTCCTCGAGAACGTCGTCTACGAGCACGGCTCCTAGATTCCTAAGCTTCTTCTCTATATCCTCGAGGTTGTCTACCGAGACCTTGACCTCGTACTCCATAGCCAAGGTTCTCACCGTCTCTACAATCAGCTTTTATTCCTTGCCTACATAAGCCTATACAAGGCTAGGGACGATGGCTATTCCCAAGAACAGTTTCGTGCTCATAGACTACGTGCTTAGAATAAAGGATACGGGAGAGCTCGTCGACACAACGATGGAGGACGTAGCTAAGAAGGAGGGTAAGTACGACCCCAACAAAGTGTACGAACCGTTGCTCGTGATAGTAGGCGAAGGCAGGGTTTTGAAGGGTCTCGAAGAACATATCGAGTCTTCGGGTGAAGTAGGTAAGGAGTTCGAGATAGAGATCCCACCCGAGAAAGCTTACGGTCCTAGGGATCCGAGCAAGGTGAGGATATTCAACGCTAGGGATCTCCTTAGAAACGGGATCGTTCCCGAAGTAGGGAAAACCGTGGAGATAGGCAACGCCGTTGGGGTGATCAAGGCCGTTAGCGGTGGCAGGGTTCTGATAGACTTCAACCATCCTCTAGCCGGGAAGACACTGGTCTGTAAGTATAGGATCGTCAAGGTTGTTGAAGACGATGTTGAGAAGGTCAGGCATCTACTCCATAGAAGGTACAAGAGGGTACCCCTAGACAAATTCCAGGTGGAGCTAGATCGAGACGGTGGAGAGGTTAGGGTTGTTACCCCGAGAGAGATCTTGCTGGATCGCGATCTTCAGCTTGTCAAAGCGTTGGTAGCCGAAGAGATCTATAGGTACCTGAGCTACGTCAAGAAAGTTACCTACCTAGACATATTCGAGAAAGGATCCTCGTGATGATCTTCGCACGGCTGAGAAGTGATGAGGTCGGCCTGTGCTGATAACGAACTTGTTTTCCGTACGTGGATCGAGATGCATGCCTAGTCTATGACCCCCGTTATCCTAGCCAATCGCTCGGCGGCTTCCCACGTTAATCCCTTCTCTCCGAGTATGGTATACCTCTCGGGTCTAATCGTGTGAGCTATGGTGAGCGCCTTAATCACCTGGTAATCCCCTACCCCCAGCTCTCGCGCTGTCGTGGGCAACCCCACCTCCCTCATTATCTTGCGTACCCGCTTCCAGTTCTTGCCGTGTAGGTACAGCATCATTATGGTTCCGATACCCACTTCCTCACCGTGAAGCGCTGGGTAGTTGGCGACGAGGTCGAGCGCGTGAGCGAACATGTGCTCAGAGCCGCTGGCTGGCCTCGTCGATCCAGCGATTCCCATAGCGACCCCGCTCGAGATCAATGCCTCCACAAGGTTCCTGATGGCTTCCTTGGGTATGTTCTTCGCCTTGAACATCTCGTACATCCTCATAACGTGCTTAGCCGACATAAGGGCTAGGGAAGCTGCGTACTCCCCATAGTACTCGCCCCTTAGCTTATGCGCTAACCTCCAGTCCAGCACGGCTGTGAGCTTACCCAGTAGATCTCCGTAGCCTGCTAGTATGTGTCTACGCGGCGCTGAGGCCATCACGTCTATGTCGGCGACTATCAGCATAGGCATCTTCGTACGCATCGATACTGGGCGCTGCAACCCCTTTATCGAGGCAAAGGGAGACGCTACACCATCGTGGCTAGGCACCGTGGGTACGAGCACAAGCTCGAGCCCTCTCTTGAAAGCTACGTACTTAGCAACGTCCAGAACCTTTCCCCCGCCAACACCGATAACTATTCTAACGCCCCCACCCACCTCCTCAAGCACGCGCTCAGCCTCATCGATGGAAGCGCTGCGAACCTCTAGCGGTTGAACCTCGAACCCATCGTCTTTGAGAATCGTCTCGATTTCCCTACCCCAGCGCTTGGTAGCGGTCGGACCCGTTAGAACGACTACCTCTCCAAGGAGCTCGAGCTCTCTGAGGTACCTAGGGATCTCGTTGATTACACCCGATCCAACGACGACTCTCTTAGGCAGCTCGATGATGTGCGTACCTCCGCTCACCATCGCACACCTTGCATAGCCTCCGCTACGAGTTACTCAAGAAGTTTTAAGTTTGCACATACCTAGGGATCTACGTGAATTCTGCGGTGGTGAGCACATTGATCGAGTCAAGCGATCTCTACGAGTCAGCGAGGAGGAATCTACGCATCCTCGTAGAGAAGCTCAGGAGCGAGCACGCGGCGAGAGCGATTAAGGGAACAACCACCGTGGGCATGAGGTTCCGAGACTTCGTGGTGCTAGCAGCTGATAAGAGAGCGACTGCGGGTCACATAGTTGCTCACAAGAATGTGAAGAAGATTCTCAGGGTAAACGATAGAGCTGCTGTGACCACGGCTGGCCTCGTAGCCGATGCACAGGCCCTAGTAGATACCGTTAGGACCGAAGCGCGGTACTACGAGCTTAGCGTGGGGAAACCGATGAAGTTGCGTAGCATGGCAAGCTTGCTGGGGCTGCTACTCAACTCCTCGAAGTACTACCCATACATAGTCCAGCTCATCCTAGGAGGTTACGACTACGAGGAGGGGCCGAAGGTATTCGCCATAGAGCTGTATGGGGACGTGACCGAGGAGGACTACACGGCAACGGGCTCAGGATCCCCCATAGCCATAGGGGTCATAGAGTCTAGCTACAGAAAGGATCTAAGCGTAGAGGAAGCCGTAGAGCTGGCCGTGAAGGCCGTGGCGTCCGCAACGATGAGAGACGTGTTCAGCGGTGAGGGCATAGACGTCGCGATCATATCCCGGGACAGGTTCGAGGAGAGAACGTATAGAGCTAAGGACATCGAGAGGGTTCTCAGAAGGTCTCCACCATGAGTTTTAGGATAGATCTCGCCTACATAAGGAACACGATATTCAAACTACTACCCCCCGAGGCCGGCGTCACTAGGCTAGAGTTCGAAGGACCTGAGATAGCGATCTACGTCAGCAACCCTAGGTTCATAGCTGAGAACAGCGGGATCATAGGGCAGATAGCGAAGTCCATAAAGAAGAGGATCGTTATACGAACCGATCCCAGCGTGAGGAAGGACAAGAAGTACGTCGAGGACTACGTAAGGAAGATCGTGCCTCCCGAAGCCGGTCTCGTAGAGCTGCAGTTCGATGACGTTCTCGGGGAGGTAGTTATAAAGGTTAGGAATCCTCAGAGGCTCGGTGATGCAGCTAGAAAGATTCTTGTGGAGACCGGGTGGAGACCGCGCTTCGTTCGAGCTCCCCCCATGAAGTCGAGGGTTTACGAAGAGATAATGGCGGGGTACCTAGCCCGCAGCAGCTACAGGCTGAAGTTTCTGCGGGAACTGGGAGAAGCCATCCACAGAGAGGTTCTGCTTGCTAAGAACTCGAGCAACTACGTCCGCGTAACATTTCTTGGAGCAGCGCGTGAAGTGGGCAGAAGTGCTATCCTCGTCGAGACCGCCGAAAGCCGGATCCTACTCGATTTCGGGTTGAACCCCGGGAGAGCTCTTAGCCCCAACGCGTTCCCCAGGATAGATCTTCTTAGGATAGATCCTGAGGACATCGATGCCGTGATCGTGACCCACGCACATCTGGATCACTGCGGGCTCGTACCATACCTCTTCAAGTACGGGTACCGGGGACCCGTTTACGCAACGGAAGCCACCCGCGATCTAATGGTTCTGCTCCTCAAGGACTTCCTCGAGGTTACGGAGAGAGAAGGTCACGAACCGCCGTTCACGATGAAGGACGTGGAGAAGATGCTTCTCCACACCATAGCTCTGAAGTACAACGTCGTAACCGATATAGCTCCAGACATACGGTTGACTTTCTACAACGCTGGGCACATACTCGGCTCAGCGATAGTTCATCTACACATAGGCAACGGGTTCTACAACATAGTGTACACCGGCGACTTCAAGTTCGCGAAGACCCGACTGCTCGAGAGAGCCGACTACGCCTTCCCCCGGGTAGACGCCTTGATAATGGAGAGTACTTACGGAGCCACCGAACAACCTGCGCGCGCAGAGGCGGAGAGGCAGCTCATAGAGATAGTGAACAGAACCATCAATCGCGGAGGCAAGGTGTTGATACCCACGCTCAGCGTGGGAAGAGCTCAGGAGATAATGCTCGTGATAGCGGATGCCATAAACAGCGGTAAGATACGCCCCGTTCCAGTGTACATAGAGGGCATGATACACGAGGTCACAGCGATACACACCGCTTACCCAGAGCTCTTATCGAGAGAACTTAGGCAGCAGCTCTACGAAGGCATCAACCCGTTTCACCACGAGTGCTTCAAGAGGGTGGAAGGTAAGGAAGCGCGCACCGAGCTCGTTGAAAGCAGCGAGCCGTGCATAATAATAGCGACCTCCGGAATGCTAACCGGGGGACCCGCCGTAGAGTACTTCAAGCTCATGGCTCCCGATCCTAGGAATAGCATAGTATTCGTGAGCTACCAGGTGGAGGGTACCCTAGGGCGAAAGGTAAAGGATGGTCTTAGAGAGGTAACGTTCGTCACCAACGAGGGGAGGGTTCAGGTAGTCAAGGTGAAGATGGAAGTGCACTCCGTAGAAGGATTCTCAGGTCACTCCGATAGGAATCAGCTCGTGGACTACGTCAAATCCATAACACCGAAACCTTCACGCATATTCCTGGTTCACGGAGAGCCCAACGCCATAGCGAGCCTCAGAGACTCGATCTCTAGACTTAGGAGGAATAGAAAGAGGAGGATACCGAGCGATTTAGAGGTGTACACACCGAACATACTAGAGTCCTACACCCTAGCATTCAATCTGTGACGTCGCGGCAGAGGATCTTAGCCAACCTCATCTTTATCGATGAGGACGATAACGATCCAACACGGCTACTCATC
Organism: Desulfurococcales archaeon; assembly: GCA_027037025.1. Taxonomy (GTDB): domain Archaea; phylum Thermoproteota; class Thermoprotei_A; order Sulfolobales; family Ignisphaeraceae; genus JAADCV01. Next base: position 11,806 of record JALWBS010000017.1, read on the forward strand.
CTAACCACCTTAACGTCTCCAAGCCCCCTCCTAGCGAGCTCCTTCCGTAGCCAGCTCTCGTCAACCCTCTGATCGGGGCCTAACGCGATGACGTGGGGCCTTATCTCCTCAACCGGTTTGAGCTGATCCACTTCATCGCCTAGCCTAGCATCGTATACGTACCTAACAGCCTTAACGAGCTCGAGCCTGCACATCTCATCCATAACCGGCTCAACCCCCTTAACCCTCCTATACGTCGCATCCCTCGATACCACTACGAACAGCTTCGTTCCGAGCGATGAGGCCCAGCGAAGGTAGGCTACGTGACCAGGGTGCAAGATGTCGAAGGATCCAGCTGCAAAGACCCTCACTTCCTCCAACGCGCTTCCAGTAGGCCAGCTAAACTCCACGGAGCCCGACAACCTAAGGGCATCTAGCAAACCCTCTGCGTATGACACCGTAACCAAGCCAGTTACGCAATCACCTTTGGCAGCGTAGTACTTCGAATCTTCGAGGTACAGCCTAGCGAGCTCAACAACTTTAGCCACGCTGTGGTCGAGGATCTCGATGCTGCTCAGAGCACGTTCAAGATTCCTAACGTACCTTTCGAGCCTCTTACATGGATCACTGAATACCGAGCTCATGGTCTCGACCACGCTAACTTTCAACGAACTCTCACTGCACAAGAGGTATTACATCCGAAGTTTATAGCTGGGCTTGCCTTGATAGTCAAACCCGCGCGGCAACACGAGGAAAGCGTAGAGGTAATTCTCAAGCTTCTCAGGTGCTTAGGAATAGATCTGAATGCGCTCAGCGATATCGAGAAGAAGTCCTTGATCTCCAAAGCGTCGTACCTCGTATCCGCGCTGAGAGACGGTCAAGTAGCTAAGCTGAACGATGCTCTTCACCTAGTTAGCGCCGAGTGCAGGTTGCCAATGGTATTAGCGCTCGAGCTTCTCTTCGACGTTGCCAAGCTCTGTCGGGATTCCTATCCCCCCGTGAAAAGCGTCCTGAGGGAAGTTAGGGTTAGGTACAAGCTCGTTGACGAGAGATGCTTGCTCGCTATTCGCAGAGCGATGTTCTTAATGGAGTGCTGAAGAGCACATCTATCATCTCGGGTCTTTCTCCCCGTAGCTCACAGACTAGAGATGGTGGGGAGCTAGTGAACGGAAACGTGCTAAGCCCTCTGAAGGTCGTTAAGAGGGTGTACGACGAGATACATGGGTACATAGAGATAACGGAGATAGAGAAGAAGATCATAGACTCCCCACCATTCCAACGACTCAGATTCGTTAAGCAGTTAGCAGCTGCATGGTACGTCTACCCCGGGGCCACGCACACGAGGTTCAGCCACAGCCTCGGAGCAATGCACCTCATGGGAATCGTCGCTTCGCGTCTCTACAACCTAGGGTACGTGCATTCGAAAGACGATGTTCAGCTACTACGGTTAGTAGCGCTGCTACACGACGTTGGGCACACACCCTTCAGCCACGCAATAGAGCCTTACCTCAGAACGGTCTTGGGGATAACGCACGAGGATCTCTCGACGGTGATGATCCTAGGTAGCTACGATATAAGGGAGGTGCTAGCGGAGTACGGGTACGATCCGTACGAGGTCGTGGCGATACTTCAGGGGAAGCACCGCGAACCTCTATACAATCAGCTGATATCCAGCGGGGTAGACGTCGATAGAATGGATTACTTGTTGAGGGACGCTCTACACACCGGCGTAGCCTACGGAACGTTCGATATCCATAGATTGATCAACACGATCGTCGTTGACGGAGATGGTAACTTAGCGATACTGGAGAAAGGGTTGGAAGCGCTCGAGAACTTCTACTTGGCAAGGCTCCACATGTATCGAGCGGTGTACTACCACAAAACGATAGTTGGTTACGAGGTTCTGTTGAGGAAGATATACGCACTCCTCTCGCAGGAGATCGAAGACCCCTTCTTCATAAAGAACCTAGACGAGTTGAAGACCCTTGTCCACAGGGACGAGATCTACTCCTGGAACGATGAGTGGTTGCTAGGAACGATGATAAGAGCTCTGCGTGAGAGAAACGTTAGCAGCACAACGCGGGAGCTCATAAAGGCGTTTCTATGTAGGCGAGGGTACAAGGTTCTCGTAGACAACTCCTACTACATGACGAGACCTAGCGAAGAGAACGAGGAGCTAGAGAAGGATCTCAATCAGCAATTCGAGCGCTTAGCCAACGAGATCCCGAACCCGGAGGTTTGGCTAGAGCTATTCCGAGACACGATAACCATAATCGACGACGACTATTCCAAGATCCCTAGGGTCATCACTCAACGCGGCAAGTCGATTCCCGCTACCGAGATCGAGCACAGCCTCTTACGAACGCTTCCCCGCAAGCTACGCATCCTCCGGGTATACGCTTTCCACAAATTCTACGATAAGTGCTGCTCCGTGCTGGGGACAAGCTAATGATCCGAATCGTGGGCATAGGTCTCTCGATCACCTCCATCACCATCGACGCCCTGCTAGCGCTCCTATCATGCGACGAGATCTACCTAGATACGTATACCAGCACCTGGTTCCCGGACGTAGAGGTGCTCGCATCCATACTCAGATCTCTAGGCAAGAGGGTCGAGTTGTGCAGTAGGAACATGCTCGAGGGTTCGGGGGCTAAACACCTCGTTGCGCGAGCCCGCGAAAGGGATGTGTGCATAGCAGTTCCCGGAGACCCCATGTTTGCAACTACGCACAGCGCTATAGCGTCGGATGCCTGGAGGTTGGGTGTCGAGGTAG
>JALWBS010000018.1 GCA_027037025.1 Desulfurococcales archaeon
CATCTAGGAACAGTAGATCGATGCCACGCCTAAGAACGCCGAACGGCGGATTCATAACCACGGTGTCCACCGAGAGAGGTCTAACAACGTTCTTTGCCACGTCCGCAGCTACGAGGTGCACGCACTCAGTTCCTAACACCGAGAGGTTCTCATACGCTATCCTAAGCGCATCCATATCTATATCTATGCATAGAACCTCGCGAGCTCCTAACGTCAGCGCTCCATAGCTAAGGATCCCCGTACCGCACCCAAGGTCGAGAACCACCATCCCCTCGATGTCTCCACGCATGAATGCTTCCCATAGCAAGATCCCCGCAGTCTCAGGATCCGTTGGGTATTGCTCGAGGAACCTCTTCGGCTTCGTGAAGGTGCTCAGCTTACTAAGTGCTATGCTCAGCTCCTTCCTACTCACCATGGATAGACGTACCTTTCTATCGAGCCTCTTAGAACCATGATTGCCTCGCCAGGGGTTAAGACGGGGCGTTCGAACTTCTTTAAGTCGTCTACCGCGATCCTCGGACACGCCGTAATCACAATGCAGTCGAAGTTCTCTGCACCAAGATTCCTTAGGTAGTTCTCGTCGATTCTCAGAGCATTGACTCTATGAGCAACACCCTTTCTTTCCTTAACAAGCCTAACGATCTCGGCAACGATCAACTCCCTATTCTGACCCAGCAACCCATCGACGATCAACCACTTCTTAGCGTTCAAACACTCTACGACCTTCCATACCCGAGTACGAAGAACTTTCTCCCCAACATCTGCACCGCTCTTCGAAGTCATTGAGTATGGATCTATGCATACGACATCCATGTTCGCAGTAGCGCTATACAGATACGCTGAGACACAATGGAAATCTCCACCTGCAACCACAGCTAGCGTCCCCTCAAACGATTTATCGATAGGTATGTAGCACCCGAGCATAACTCCCCTGAACTCTAAACCAAGCCTCTTACACACCTCCCGAACCGCTGAGACGTGTTGAGCTACCGTAACCACGACAACCTTCTTACCCGACCCAGCGATTCTAGACAGCTCCTCCTCAAGCCAATTCCTCTCCATGTACTTCCACTCGGTTGGTACGAACAACGTTGGTATCGTGGGTCTGTACCGCGGATACTCTAGGTGACCGAAGTGCACTATCGCATCAGCGTTTAGTAAACGAGCAGAGATCTCGTCGACTAGACACGGTCCGAAACTAGGGTTCGCGCTAACAACGATCTCTACATCGAGAACCTCGGTTATGCGCTCGGATATTAGGTCGAAGCACCTCATAAACCCTTCAGGTAGTTGAAGAAGCACCCTCCGGAAACCATTCTTCTTTATCCAAGAGATCACATCGCTGATCCTAAAGTCGTACTCGGTACAGAAGTCCTTTGCCAAGGATAGACCTAACCGTTCTTCTTAACCTCCTTCACCACTATCCTCGTCTTGATAGGTAGCTTAGAGGCAGCTCTTCTAAGCGCTTCCTTTACATGGTCCAAGAACTTGCTGTAACTCCTAACCTCTATGATCTCCGTTCCCAGGTCTACGCGAGCAGCTGTCCCCACCGGTTTCCCGAAGGCTAATCTCATACCCTCCTGAAGCCTATCAGCACCCGCGAACGCCATCATCTTGTGTTCGCGCAGCACGTGATGAGGGTACGTTCTTATGATGAGTAGGTAGTTGGCATCGCCAACGGTGGTATTGAGGTATTTATGCGCCATCACTCTCGCAGCCTCCAGAGCGTTGTGCCTTATCACCCCCTTCTCGAGTGCTACTAGAACTCCCACGATCTCAGCCTCGATGTGGGGATTGCCCATTACGAACTTCGCTATCTTTGGCGGGGGCACTCCATGGATGTACTCCTTCCTAGTGTAGGGAGGCTTATCCTGATGGGTATAGCACCTCGCAGGCTTGAGCGGCATGGCTCAGCCCCACCTATGAACGCCCTACCTCTACCCCCTAAAAACGTAGTGGAAACACATTCACTTACCCAAGCATTTCTCAAGTAGTTGCCCTATCCTTCGCAGAGCTATGGTTGCGTAACCTAGCTCCGCCTTCGTAAGCTTGGACGTTCTCAACATCCTCCTGAACACCATGGATATGCACTCCCTCTGCCTATCATCGCTGCCAACGATCTTAGCCAGCTTATCGATGTACTTATCAGCTACTCTAATCGACTCCTCGGTAGCGACGTCGAGCACGTCCAAGCTACTTCTCCTGCTAACCTTTCTAAAGAGTACGTATAGAGCTATCGCAACAGCGTGACTGAGATTCAGCGTCGGGTATTCGGGATTCGCTGGTATGTGTACAAGTAGATCGCATGCCGCAATCTCATCGCGTTTCAACCCCACGCTCTCTCTTCCAAAGACTATCGCTACCGAGCTATGCCGCGCCGCTATGGATCCAAACTCCTCTATATCGATGGACTTCCTAAGGATGTTTCCTCCCGTACCCACGTGCGCGGATGTCGCAGCCGTTAAGGAAACGTTTTCGAGCGCCTTGCTTAAGCTATCCACGACCTTCACTCTCCCGCTGTGCAGGTAGTCGACACCGTGAGCACTGAACTTACGAACCTCTTCACTGAATGGATCTATCCGCGGGTTCACGAGGTATAGCTCATCTACGTCGAAGTTTCGGCAGAGCCTAACAACGAATCCTAGATTAGCTTCCCCCTCGGTCTCGACAAGCACTACCCTAACCCTGGTCCCTCCCATCATTGCCCGAGCACCTGCTAGCTACCACAACCCCTATCCTTTCAAAGAAGAAGCTCTCCAACCATTTTAAAACGACGTCTCCACATCTACGCGCTACAACATGTGTGAGACCCCCATAGCTCTGCAACGATGAGACGACGAAGAGTATTGAGCAACCCTTTGAGCACGTTCTAAGCGCATTCGATAAGAACTTCCGTGCAACCTCTTCCCCGCCTACGCCACCGCACCAGGAGAGCTCTATCAAGCCGCTGCACCTCTCCAGGGGTATTGGTAGGTACGGAGGATTGAAGATTATGGCTTTGAACGCGCCGCTCCTCATACAATCCCCGGAATCGCATTGAACCACGTCTACGAGTCCATCGACTCCATTCATCTTAGCGTTCGTGTACGCGTTCATCACAGCGCATGGGGATATATCTACGCATGTAACCACAACGCCTTTCTTTGCAAGTGCGATCGATGCTAAACCGCAACCACAGCCTATCTCTAGGGCAGGACCTTCGGAGATGTTCTCAACGGCTTCGTTCATCAGCACAAAGCTGTCGGTCGAAGGATCGTAAACACCCTCCAAAACAACGATCTTCAAGTCGTTGAGACGAACTTCCCTCTTCTCCTCAGCTCTACAACTATACACGTTATCTCTAAGAACTTCCGCGGTTCCAGCTGGTAAACCCTCGTACTCTCGTCCACCTCGCTCAAATGGTTCCAGATCTCGCACCATACCTCCCCGAAGCATTTACGCAATGCCTTTCGAAGAAGCTTGTTCCTGTAGCTGAATAGACACCTAGTTACGTTTTCGAGCTCTGCGAGAAGCTCGTCATATGCGCGCTTCCTCACTAGAAGAACGGTCGTGGAGTACACATCGGGCTGAGGCATGAATGCCGAAGGAGGTATGACGAGTCTCTGCTCTACATCGAAGACGAGCTGCATTAAAACGCTGAGCCTTCCATAAGCACTGCACCCAGGTTTTGCAACAAGCCTCTCAGCAACCTCTTTCTGAAGCGTTATGAGCGCTGCTTGGGTTCGGCTACGAGCTATCGCAACCAGTATATCGCTGGATACGTGGTAAGGTACGTTCCCAACCACGTATCTCGGAGTGAACGGGGTTTCTAGAAGAGGTATGCAGTCTGCAATCACTGGGTGAAGCGATGGGTATACACGTTGTAACTCTCTGAGTATGGGAGCGAATCTACCATCTATCTCTACGGCAACGACTTCGAGACCCTCGTCTAGAAGGTACTTAGTCAAGTTCCCGGGACCAGCTCCGAGCTCAAGAACCTCTCTTCCCAAGAGGTTTCTGGCCTCCCTAGCTATGTGTCTAAGGAAAAACTCGTTGATTAACAGCACCTGACTCAATTTCTTCTTGAGTCTGATACCATGCTTCTTAAGCAGCGTCAATATCTCCCTTAGCTCCATCAAATGCTACCACGGATCTCTGTAATCAGCCTTCTCGTAGAGCGTTGGTAAGTAGTTAAGAAATACGTGGTCGTGTCTCCGAGGGAAGGGCTCAACGAAGAGGTAGTACTTCTCCTCTCCCTGAAGCTCCTTGATTATCCGATCCACGATTAGCTTGGCTGGGTCGTTTATGCGCACTCTCTTCTGAATATCCTCGAAGGATTCGAACGGTTTCTTACTACGCTCCGATAGTATGAGCATAAGGGTTTTCTTACCAACGCCGGGTAGCAGTTCCAAGCTATGTAACCTTATGTTTATAGGCTCGGCAATGTTGAAGAACTCTACGAACACCTTCTCCTTCTCCACAACGATCTTCCTAACGATCTGCGGAAGATTTCCACGGGCAACCGTCGTGAGGTCACGGTAGGATATCCTATCGCTAATCCTGTATCCTGCAACCTCCGGCGAGGTGGATATGGGTAT
>JALWBS010000019.1 GCA_027037025.1 Desulfurococcales archaeon
CGTAGAGACCTTCCCATGTCAGGAAGTCTGCGAGGAGATCTGGATCCTCGGGCTCTGGTATACGCCCATCCCCTCCACGCCTTTACGAACTCCTCGCTACTCATCCCGTACCTCTCCTCGAACCTCCGAAGCTCCTGCAAAACCCATCTACGCCTAGCCAAGAGCTTCTCGAGAACATCGATGATGGAGCTAACGGCTCTAGACATCGTCTCGGTGTTTCAAGAGGCTCGCCCTCCTCCCAGCAACCTTTAGCTCTAGACCCTTTAATTAGGCTCGGAAGACCCGTCTCACCACGGTTGTTCGGCTCGCCATCGACCGCAGCGATGAGGATCCCGTCGTTGATGAGATCGGTCCTAGCGACTCGAAGAGCCGGGCTCTCTACGAACACCATTCCTGTTCGCGGCTTCGCCAAGACCTTCACCCCCATCGTCAACCGCGTCCTTGTCCTTGGCAGGTTGCTCACGAGATCTCTATCAATTCCAGTGCTGCGCTACTAGTTCCTCTAGTTTCAGCTCGTCTAGAACCACGATTCCTCTCTCGACGGCTTCCACGACGGCGGGATCTCTCTTGCGTAGCCTATCTCTGAACTCGTTGATTGTGAGGATTATCGGCTCGACGTTGCTCGCGATGAGTAGGCACTCCTCGATAGCGTCGAGTCTCCTCAACGGGTTCGAGGGTAGGGCTGCGTCCGTGATGATAAGCACGTCGATGTCGCTCCAAACGTTGAAGTCCCCCCTTGCGTAGCTACCGAAGACCACGACCGTCACCCTCCCCAACCTCCTCACGCACTCCGCAAAGACCCGAGCCCTCTCGATAGCCTCCTCCCTCAACCTCTTCCTAAGTTCGATAACCTTCTCCATGCATTCTCGACCCACTCCAACACCTTAGCAGCGTAACGAATAGCTTCCTCAGCCTCGCTACGAGAGTAGTACTCCTCTGGAATTCCCTCGCTCCATGCGTTGGGGTGCCTCGTAGCTATGTAAAGCTTATTCAACCTAATACAAGCCTCGTGCACATCGAAAGGCTCCTCGATGGATAGCACCTCCTCTACCTTCTCGAGAAGCATCGGTAGTGAATGTCCGGGGGTAGGCGCTCCCACGCCCCACAGCAACGCTTTGAGAGCCTTCTCGGCTGCTTGATGAGCCTTGAAACACGCCCGGTTGTAATCACCTCTCTCCAGATCTCCCTGAGCCGATCGTAGTGTCCTAGCGCTCTCCATCCACCTCGAGTACTCGTTACTATCGAACACGCGAAACCCCAAACCCCTCGAGTCGGCAGAGCTCTCCGAACCCAACGATCGTAAGGATGAGCAGTTAACCACGAGCATTCCCTCAACAGCTATTGCCATGCTCATCGTGAAGCTGGGATTCGCTTAGTTCCAGAGCTTTCTCAGCGAAGTTTCTCAGTGTTTCCCTTAGGATGTTCCTGACGTTTTCGGGGTAGTTTCTCAAGATCTTCTGAATCGAGTTTTCTGAGCGTCAGGATCTCTACGCCAACAACGTTCCCATCTCTATCGAGTTTCAGCACAACGTTATCGCTTAGAGGCTCCGCCAAGACCTCTCTCCGGATCGTCTATCCACACATCGAGTGTGTCTAGCTCGGGGAGGTAGTAGATCGCTACCCTAGGCGCTAGCTTTTGCGCCACACGACCTCACCAAGCACCATTCTTCGGGTAAGTGCGCCGAATCGTTACCATCGCTTCTCCCTAAACCTTCTACAGCTCTTCGAGTTTATTGAGTAGCAGTCTTGACAACGTTGTTGACGAGCACCACATTTATCCAGAGATCGTCCAGCTTCTTCAGGTGGTACCTAGCGCCATCCCTAAGCCTATCCACGTGAACCTCGTCTGGATGCTCCAAAGCCTTGGCAACCACCTCCTCCTGAGGTATTGGTAGTAGGCAGGAGATGCCGAAGTGTATCGTTGCTAGACCTAGGGCTAGGAGGTTTTAGTAATGTGGGCTGGGGTCAAGGTTCTTCCTCTACGCTAAGCTGTTCGACTCAACTCTTCTATGGTCTCTGTAGCGGTTTTGTGGTGGTCAACGATCTCATGGGTTAACCAGTTTCTCGAAAATGGTGCGTGGATGGTTGTCACAGTTAGCGATGTGTATACCTATCCCCAGCTCACTCATGTACCTGACCCTCGGGGTTCTCCACCACGAGGTCTACGCGCCTCCTCGACGATGTAGCACGTTCACTACCAGCTTTGTTTGGGGGAGCGCTAGGTACTGTTTCCACCACACCTTCGTCTAATCGTAAGCTCTGTACATCGTCGGTCGATTCAGGTAGGATAGTCCTAGGATGAGCAGCTTCGTAACGTTCCTGATCAAGTCCCGGAGCTTAGCCATGGAGTCCCGAAGGGAGAGAACTATCCCGTAGAACAGGGCTTTTCCACGCAATGTGCAGAGCTCGATCTCGAGGAACACTCTTCGGAGAATGGATACGAGGGTCGGGGACCTGATCAAGCCCCACCTGCGGAGGATGAGGAGGAGCGCGCGGGTTTCGGGAGGAAGTCTTCTCCAGATGCCTAAGCGCGTAGCCTTACGAACATATCTCTCGACGGTCGAGCCGCCGATCCTCTTGGGCAAGACTATCCTCGCCAGAAGCTCCTTGGCATGCTCAGCTAGATGAGCACTGGGTGTACTGTCCAATGATGCTAACTCCGCTGCAATGATGGACATGAGGTCTCGTGAGTACGAGCGGGAGAACGCTATAAAAGCTCTATGTTTTCAAAGAATGATTTGCGCAACACTGTTCGAGCCCTATCAATGCCAATGTGTATCGGTAGGTCTAGGTACGCATTCACAGCTTCGTAAGCTGCCTCGACGCTGATCCTCGATAGGGCTCCGAAGAGCTCGAACACCACGAGGTGCGAACCGTAGCCCACGAACTCTCTACGCAGAAGCATCTCCAGCACGGTGCGGCAGCTCTCGTAGTACTGAGGGTGCTTCAGAGCTACGTAGATGAACACGTTGGTGTCAATGTACACCCGCTTCCCTCTCAAGAGATTCCTCAACGAGTTTCACCGCATCGACACTCCTAGGCCCTCCCAAGAACCTATCGGCTATGGTCGACAACCTCTCCAACGCGTCGGAGCTCCTAACGGGCGTGAGCACGATCCTACCATCGACAACCTCGACACGAAGCCTATCACCCACCTTGATACCCAGGACCTCTCGAACCTCCTTCGGAATCGTGATCTGGAACTTGCGCGTAACAACAACCTCAACCATGTCCCTCACCACAGTACTACCGTAGAGCTTAAACCTTTGCACAGCCTCGATGGAACCACGGAGGCGCTCAGTAGGGATCCGTTAAGGAGCTGGGATCCAGCCAACGCCGGTCTCGCCCGTGCTCATCAAGCTCGGATCCGGTGCAGGAAGCGTTGGGTAGCGAGCGCTTCAACAATGCTTCGCGACGTTCATCAGGATCGCTGATGAGCGTAGCCTCGGTTCTCACGACGTTACTCAGCTAAACGCAGCCTCTCCCCGGATATCCTTCTCCTCGCCGCGGCACCGATCGCGATGGCTATGATGGTTAGCGAGGCCAAGCCCAGCAACCCTACGGGCGAGGTCAGGATTTCGTCTCCTCTAAAGGTTAGGAGGATCCATCCACTAACCGCGTTGAGGTTTCCGTGGGCGAAGCTTGGTGGGAGCACGCTCTTTCCGAGGGCTCTGAGCTGGCACAGGATTATGCTCAGCGCTACGCAGATCGCGGTGAACATCGATAGCCCTACGAGATCGGGGTGGTGGGGATAGTTGTAGCCGGCTAAGAGTATGAGGGGTGCGTGCCACAGGCTCCACACGATCCCTATGACGATAGCCGCTGGGTAGAGCCCGAGCCGAGGACCGAGTTCGCCGAGTAGGAAGCCTCTCCAACCCATCTCCTCGCCCAGCGCAGCGATCGCGCCCACCGTCGAGCCGTTGAGCGCTGAGGAGATGAGCACGATCGCTAACGCAGCTAGGGGGCTCTTCACCAACTCGAGGAGGGAGCGCACTTCGCTAAGGGAGGTGCCGGAGCTCTTCGCAGCGAGCACCGGGTTCACGGGCTCCATACCCACTCCGTAGCCCAGCGCTACGGAGATCGCGTAGAGCGCGTAGGGAACGAGGATACCCAGAGCAACGTACCTAAGGACACCGATTCGCAGACCATACGAAGCGAGCCCCCTAGCAACCCCTAGCCCGAGAAACCTAGCAGCGGCGACGACCCCTAGGAACGGTGCGTACATCCTAGCGATCCCTAGGACGAGCACAGCGAACCTATAGTGCCTCTCGAGAGCTGGGACGAGGGCTAGGAAGTCTATGAGGTAAGCAAGGCCGAAGGATACAGCTATGAACACCGCTAGAGCAAGTAGACGCTTACTCAACTCGGATCTCCTCTCTACTCCTTCTCAACCACGACAGCCGTTCCGTAAGCAACGATCTCAGCAGCGTTCGTGGTTATGGCTGAGGTACCGAACCTCAGACCCACCACAGCGTTTGCACCCATAGCCCTAGCCTTCTCGATAAGCCTCTGAAGAGCTATGTCCCTCGCCTGAGCCAA
>JALWBS010000020.1 GCA_027037025.1 Desulfurococcales archaeon
AGAAGCTTCTTCTCGAACTCTTCTAGACTCGACTCGTCGTCGGGCGGCAACGCTCCTCCCGTGAGCATGGAGTACACGAGCTTACCCCTATCCGTAGCTATGACGACCCCCGCCTCCACCCTCTTCACGTACCTCCTATCGAAGAGCGTTGCAACGATCTTTGCGTACGTGCTCGGTCTACCAACGCCCCAGCTCTTCATCCACTTAACGATGTCTCCCTCGTTAGGTAGCCTAACCCTCAAGCTTATGGATGCAACCCTGATCTTCTTAGCACGGATCTTGACCTCTTTACCGAGGTGGTTAGGAACGATCTTCCCTGCGAGAGCCATAGGCTCGTACATACCTAGGAAGCTACTCACTCTATCCTCTTCGGGAACGACGAAGATCTCGACGTCCGTGACTAGAGGAATCTCGAGGTCGCCTACAATGGTCTTAACGATCTTGCTCCTGCTCTTGATGGGCACACCGCTGATCTCCTTAACCACGTACCTAAGTCTCCTCGCCTTAACTTCCCTCATCTGGCTAGCCATGAACCTCCTAAAGATGAGGTCGTACACTCTGTAGTGATCCTCGGTTAGCCTCTGCGGAAGCTCTATGACTCCCTCAGCCACGAGCTCCCTAAGCTTCGATGCATCGATTGGTCTCGTAGGTCTTATACACTCGTGAGCACCCACGATCCCTCTAGCCCACGTCCTTGGCTTGAAGAGGTTGGTCATGCCTACGCTCTCTAGGTATTGCCTAGCCACAGCTATGCCAGCATCCGACACCCTGGTGCTATCGGTTCGATGATACGTTATGAGGCCCATCTCGAAGAGCTGCTGAGCAATGGCCATGACCCTCTCCACGCCCATCCTAAACCTCGTTGAGGCCTCTACGAGTAGCTCATCGGTTGTGAACGGCGGTGGCGGCGGTAGCTCGACCTCCTCTTCATTGACGAGCTCGAGAACAACCTCGAGCTCTTCACTACGCTCTAGTTTCCCGAAGCTGTCTACAGCTTCCCTAGAGACGTAGATCGATACCCCTCGGGAGCTGGGTAGCTGGAGCTGCATCCTTAGGTACCTACTCTCAGTAACGTCGTGCAGGTAGTGTCTCCTAACCACGTAGCCGAGAGTCGGTGTCTGCACCCTGCCAGCGCTGAGCGTCTTGACTACGGTGCGCGCTAACAGAGCTACCCTAACCCTTAGGTAGTCGGAGAGAGCGAACCCTATCCACCTATCCTCGACTCTCCTAGCGATCTGGGCCTCGACCATGTTTATGTCTATGCCCCTCAGCTCCTCCAGAGCCCTGAGAATAGCCTTTCTAGTCACCTCGTGGAACTCCATCCTCTTGATGCTCTTGGAGAAGGGTGCGAGCGTTATGGAGAGATCGAACCCTATCTTCTCTCCCTCCGCATCGGGATCGGTGCCTATCAACACCTCGTCCACTTCCATAGCCAGCCTCTTCAGCACGTTGACGACCTCCATGGAGTTCTTGGTGAACCTCGCTAACCTCTTCCTAAGCAGCTCCTCGCGACCTTCGCGATCGACGAACGATACTCTCTCCACCCTTTCTCCCTCACCAACCTCGACGAGACCGAGCTGACACCTTGGGCAGTAGTCGTGTACGAGGAACTGCTTGCCGCATACCAAGCACCTCTTCATGGCTCCGTAGATGGGTAAGAACGCTGGTACGCCAACGCTGATCCCAGCTTTTCTGAGTCGGAGCTTTACTCCGAAGATCTCGACCTCGTCCCCGGAAACTCCGAGACCTTCCTCGAAGTCTCCGTACTCAACAACGTCGTAGACGTGGCCCCCGCTAGCCGTTATCACGATGTGGAGATTGCCTAAATCAACCTCGTACGCTCTGAGAGGCCCTAGGTCTCGGTAGCTGGGCCTACCAAAGAACCTCGCTATGGTTCGAGCCTTGTTCGGGCTCTCGACAACGATGAGCACGGTTTTGACGAGCTCCATCGGCGCGGCTCCCTTGACGAAGAGCTCGCCGCTAACAACCTTCTTCACGAGCTCTCGATCCCTGTCCACCTCTTCCAAAACCTTCTGCAGCTCACCGCTCTCCTCCAACTCTTTCAGAGGTCTGAAGGCGAAGTCGTCTATGTACACCCTCATCCTTCTCTCTAAGCCACGCAGCAACCTCTCATCGTCGACCAGCACCAGCGATATGCCTTGCGTTATGCCGCCCGCGAAGAGCCTAGAGGTTCTGCCGCTAGCCTGTATATACGTTGGTGCGTCGGGTATCATCATGTATAGCACGCCCTCCTCCTCAACGATCGCTATGTTGGGGTTCTTCTTCAGGGCTTCGAGGATCTCGGGTTTCCTAAGCAGGTTCTCAACGTAGTCGTGGATCTCGACGACGAGCTTCTGATACGGAGTCTCTACGACGCCTTGCGAAACCCTCTCCACTAACATCCTGAGCTCGGGAGCTGACAACGTTCTTAGGATTCTGCGTAGGTTCGTCATGTACCTCTGAATCTTCTCACGCTCTTGCTCTGGAACAACCTCGGCTAAGACCGCCAGGATCCTCATGAGCGTTGTCGGTGAGTACTCAACCCTCGATATATTGACTTTGTGCCTCGGAACCCCAACGAATATCGCGTACCTAACCCTCTCGGGCAGGTCTAGGCCTCTAACCAGCAACCCGTAGTAGATCGCTACACCGACCAGAACGTCGATCTCTCCGGATCTGAACTTATCTATCGTTTCAAGCGAAGGCTTTCTAGCCGTGACTCCCTCAGCTCTTACACCAGCCTTCCTAAGAACCTCGACGATCCTCTCGACGAACTCGACGCCCTTGTCTACCGGAACGAATATTAGCCCACCACCGCGCCCAAGCTTATCTACGATGCTGGGCAGCATCTCGAGGGCTACGCGTTCGAAGTCCTCGGATCCTACGACTAGGTACGCATCCAGGATCTTTCTGTAGAGCTCGAGCTTACCACCTATGTCGAAACCTAGTAGGTACCTGAAGAACCTGATCCTCCTACCCCTCGCTCTACCCGTAGCGGAGCTGACGATGACTATGCCCTTGTCAACTCTTCGCTTCTCGATCAGCTCCTCAGCCAACCTGTGGGCGTAGGTGGTTAAGAGCGTTCTGATGAACTTGGATAAGCTAGACCTATCAACTCTACCACCGATCCTCTTAAGAAGATCCACGATGTCTGCAAGCTCTCGATCGCTCGCGTCTTCGTTAACTATCGATTCCACGATGTCGAACCTAGGGACGAGAACCCTCTCGCCCTTCCTACGACTCTCGGTGTATAGGTTCTTAACGTCCTTCTTAACCGTCAAGACCTCCCTCAGCTTCCTAACCCTCTCGCCCTCGGAGATCCTCAAAACGAAGATCTTCTCGCCATCCTCGGTAATCGTCGGTTGTAGCTCGAGACCCATGTCGAAGCCCACGAGCTGCAACACGTAGTCTATCAACTTGCTGCCCTTCATGATGGCGTCCACGTCATCCACGAAGGCGTAATCGATCCTCACGTTTGCAAGCTCGTCCGCGAACCTCCTCATAGTCTCTTCATCGATACATACCTGTGGAAACACCTTCTTGGCGAGGCCCCTCGAAGGAGCTTCTCCAGCGCAGACCTCCTCAACGATTCTACGCAGATTCTTCCTGAAAACCCATAGGAAGGGCATTGAGAACGGGTTCCCGCCCTTCTTAGCGAATCTACTAAACTTCGAGTGTACGTAGGCTGAGGTAGTGATCAATACGTAGAAGTTTCCTTTCAGGATACGTTCCTCGATTGCTACTCGACTATGCTTTGACCCATCCGGTAGCTGCTGCGGTGGTACTGCCAAGACCCCATCGCTAACCATCTTAAGTATCTCGAGCATTCTCGAACCATCGACCTCGATACCCATCGAGCGAAATACCTGAGCGACCTCGTCTACGCGCTCACCGAGCCTCTCGACGAACTTCATGATCCTCTCGAAGTACTGCTTGACCAACACCCTCGTGGGCACGAGCACGTACGTCCTGAACTTCCTACCTTCGAGAAGTTGGTTAAGAATCGCTAGGTAGAGAGCCGATACAAGGCCAAAAGTTGTTTTTCCAACGCCGGTCGGAGCTATCATTGCGAAGCTCTGCTTCTCGACGACTCTATACATCCAAGCTCTCTGAATGTTCCACGGTTTGTTACCTACGCAGATCTCGAAGAATTTCTCGAATCCCTCAACAACTCTCTTGACGAAGATCAGCTTAGATAGCTCTTCTCCGAGCGCACTCCTCTTATCCCTGTCTACGAGCATGGAGAGACCAACGCTCCACACGCGGCGACGCACTTCCGATGTTAGTACCAGCAGCTTTGCTTCGAGATCGGCTAGCCGTGAGCTCAGCTTGGAGATTGCATCATCTATGCACTTAACCACGTTCTCTAGACCAGGGGAGGCCCCAAC
This sequence comes from Desulfurococcales archaeon, assembly GCA_027037025.1. Taxonomy (GTDB): domain Archaea; phylum Thermoproteota; class Thermoprotei_A; order Sulfolobales; family Ignisphaeraceae; genus JAADCV01. The sequence continues at coordinate 4,389 of JALWBS010000020.1, forward strand.
AACTTTCGACAACGCTTCGAGGAGATCCCTACTCAGTGAAGAGGATGATAAGGCTACGTCCTTAACGCTCTTCAGCCACTCAACGATGAAGAGAGACGATTCGTACTCGTCCACCGTGCTCAGGAGCTCGCGAACCGCATCCTCGTTCACAACACCTAGCTTGCTGAGCTTAGTGAGACAGCTACGGCACAGAGGAATTCCGAGAAGTAGAAGCGAGTCCTCCACAGCTCCTCCGCAAGATAAGCAGAGCCCCCTGTAGATCCCACGACTCAAGATCGCTCTGGATTCCTGACCTCGCTCAACCGTTACGGTGCTGAGGAAAGTCTTAGACAAGCTGTCTACCCCTTCCATCTAACAGACTCGTTTAGCGCTCTAAACCGTTTATAAGGGTTGTTCGCCGCTGGAGCTACTCTACGCCTACGACGTTAACCCATTTAGGGAACCTATCTCTGTACCTATGGAACCTCCTATCTATTAGAACGGCGCGGCCACCCCATCTCATGAGCCTTCCAAGCGCTTGAACGGTTCTTAGGAGGGCTAGGTATGTGTAAACGGATTCGAATCCGTAGACTTTGCTCAACGCGTTGAGCTCGGGGGTAGGAGCTGGGTACGGCATGCCTGCCACTATAGCCATCCTCAAGCTTCTCGAAGGTGTTACACCCTCTGTAGCCCTTCCTCCCGCTACCTCCACAACCACCGTCCCCTCACCAACTCTATCGATTGCTTCGGGAGGTGCGATCCTGAACCCCTTGCTGAGCAACCTCTTGCTAAGCTCTTCAGCTATTGCTCTGCTAGGAGCTACCACCAACGTGGCTACGTTCTTATCGATGTGCTTCGCAACAGCTTCCGACAACCTATCTATGAAGTCCTCGCCTCGCTCCCTGAACCTCGTCGAGATGCTCGTGTCTATCACGACGTCTATGGTCATAGGCGATCTCTCCACAGCAACCACCTTCTTACCGCGTGCTAGAGGAGGGGGTATGTAGGCAGTGGTCAAAACCCTCTTAGCACCGATGGAGATGCTCGGATCCTTAACCACGTAGATAACCTCGCCCTGCACATAAACGCGGCCACGTCTCCACGCATCCACTACCTCGAGGAGCTCAGGACATCGTTCACCACACTCTTCCCCGATTCGAGCCAGTGCTTCGAGACCCTCCTCAGCGCTACTCCACCTTCTGTACAGAGACTTCAAAGCGTAGCAGAGTCTAGCATCGACGCTGCGCATGGCTTCGGCTAGCGAGTAGACGAAGATCCTATCCACTTTCACAACCAGGTTCTCGACATCCTCGAAGAGGGCGTGGCATTCATCTAGGAAGACCAGGTCCCACGTCCTTAGCTTATCGACTACCTCGGGATGATGTCGTAGGAACTCGTAGGTTGTGACTACGCGTCCATTCTTAAGAGCTGCTATCACATGGGCTTTGAAGAGGCAAACCCCTTCCCTCACCGAAGCTTCTCTGATCTCCTCAGGCGTCGATAACCTCGAGCAGATCTCAACGTATCGAGATTCCGTAGCCTCGACGCACCTCCCAAGAATCCTCCTAGCTCTGCAAAACGCTGGAAAGGTGCGCGGGTCTTCACCTTCGGATAGAGGACAAAGGGAGTACCTGCCGAACAACGGTGCAAGTCTGTAACCTAGGAACTCCGCCATGTTCATCGCCACAACAACCTCAGCACGAGTTCGAACAACCATCGCTCCTCTCCGGAACCTCCTCACCAACTCAGCTCCAAGCATCGTCTTTCCAAACCCTGGATAGGCCTCGAAAACGACTTCGTCAGCTGTGTTCAGTATGGAGACTAGCGTATCTACGACATCGAGAACCCTCTTCCTAGCTAACTCCCGCTCCCTACCGAAACTAATCAAGTACTTTCGACCCCGAGGTAGTACGTTTCCAAAACCTAAAACCCCGAAGCAGAACCACGCCCACATCGCGACGGGGAAAGCGTTGCAACTTCATGAACAGCGTGCTCAACGCGTACAGGATGCGTTGCACATGCAATCGAATTGACGGATCGCGAACTCTCAGTGAAATGGCTAAGCGATGTTATCCAGAGAGCATTTTAGCTATTTACGATGCCAACCATGTTGTAGAGTCTGCGGGTGCAAGGTTTTGCGCAGGGTGCTCGTGCTTGGACTAGATTCCCTCCCTCCAAAGGTTCTCTACGAGGGTTACGGCCAGGGTCTCAACATTGTTAGGGAGATCGTGAACGATGGTCGTAGGTACGTGTTGAGGAGTTGCCATCCCCCGATAACGATACCAGCGTGGCTCGTGATGTTCACTGGAAAGAGCCCGGGAGAGCTGGGTATCTACGGCTTCAGACATAGGAGACCTGGAGATGTTGGTTCTAGCTACATAGTTGATTCGAGGTTCGTTAAAGAGCCAACGCTATGGGATCTAGCTGGTAAAGCTGGTAGACGTGTGGGAATCGTCGGTGTTCCACCTAGCTATCCACCTAAGCCCGTTAAGGGGTTCCTCATAACCGACTTCACTACGCCGGGACCTGACAAGCTCTACACCTTTCCTCCGTGGCTGAAAAGAGAGCTCGAGGAGATCTTCGGACCCTTCATCTTCGACGTCGTTTACAGGAGCTATGATAAGGATAGGGTTGCCAGCGAACTTCTTAAGATGGTCGAGCAGCACCTAGCGGTCGTGAAGTATCTACTAAGTAAGAAGGCGTGGGATCTCTTCGTGTACGTCGAGATAGGAGTTGATCGAGCTCACCACGCGTTCTGGAAGTACTTCGACGATTCCCACCCTAAGTACCAGCAGCACCCCGTTTACAGCACCGTTATACCGCGTGTGTACGAAGCGATAGACAAAGCTCTAGGAGAGATCCTAAAGATCGTGCCGCGCGATACCATTATAGTCGTTGCATCTGATCACGGGGTCAAGCCTATGAAGGGAGCTTTCGTAATCAACCAATGGCTAGAAGAGCAGGGTTACCTAAAGCTCAGGGAGAAGCCTAGGAGACCTGGCCAAGATCTCGATTCGTCCATGATAGACTGGGACCACACGATTGCGTGGGGATGGGGAGGGTACTACTCGAGAATATTCATCAATTTAGAGGGGCGTGAACCCCGTGGCATAGTTAAGAAGTGGGAGTACGAAGACGTTGTGAAGCAGCTTAAGAAGGATATTGAGAAGATTCGTGGACCTAACGGCGAGCCCTGGAGAAACCTCGTGTACATACCACACGAGCTGTATCCCGAAGTCCGGGGTGATGCTCCTGATCTCATGGTCTACCTAGATGATCTGAATTGGAGACCCGCTGGAACCGTTGGCTGGGACACGCTGTACCTCCCTGAAAACGATCGTGGACCCGACGATGCGGTACACGATTGGTTTGGAGTGTTCACGATCTACGATCCCGAGGGAACTATTGGTAGTGGAGTAGGCGGCGAGATACCGATAGAGAAGGCGTTCGAGGTTCTGAAGGAGATATCCTTATCGAGGTGCTGACGCCCATCGACAACCCGTTGCCAAGCCTGGGGTGCGTAGCTATGGAATCGGAAGGGTTGTTGATAAGGGTGTACGGCGATGTGCAGGGAGTTGGCTTCAGAATGTTCATCAAGCGCTTAGCTGAGCAACTCGGCGTGAAGGGCTACGTTAGGAACCTAATCGATGGTTCCGTCGAAATATTCGTAGAGGGAGAAGGTTATCTGATCAGAAGGTTCGTGGAGGAACTACGCTTGAACAGCCCTACGGAGATCGCGGATATGGTCATCGAGAACGCGAAGCCCCGAGGCTTCGAATCGTTCTACGTCGTTCCATGAACAACTTCGAATCCTAGGGATCTACACACCTTCACGACACCTTCGACGCCTTTCTTGCCGAACGCGTTGATTATCTTAAGCACGGTTGCACGGATCTCACGAGGATTCACGGGTTTCGTAGGGTAGATAACGAGCGAAGCTCCCTTCGATACGAGCTCCTTAGCAAAGCTCTTTATCCGAGGCGCTGGACATGTTAGTAGCACCACTACCTTCCCACCGAGCGGGTACATGAAGGGGATTATGTTTCTAGTTACGGCTACGCGCAACTCACTTACGTTGAAGGGCTTGCCTCGCACAACTGCTTCCAGAGCTATGTACAGAGGATACCTAAAGAATACGTCGATTGACGGTGTTTGCGACGTCTCTATAGCGTAGCTACCCCTTGGAAGCATTAGGGATGCCACGACCCTAAGTCCGTGAGCCACGATTATCACTAACCTGGCTCCGCACCTCCCTAGGGATACGAAGTCCTCGACGCTCATCGACTTGATCACTACCACGTTCTTAGCCGAGACATTTGCTCCGCTAACACAGCCCTCGACATCGAAGATAGCTACCTGTGCCTCTCCACAGGGAGGGGCGTGGACGTAGGGTATTAACAAGTCGTATAGAGAGCCCACTATCAAAGCTAAGAGGAGTGCTATCGATACACCGAACAACGCTGAGAATAGCTTGGCGCTAAACTTAGATGAACGTGCTGAACGGCGCGAGACGATGATGAATCACCTATCGACTGAGACATGATGATTCCCGGGACTCTCTGAAACCATTGACACGACCCATCCGCGCGGATGCAGGATCGTGCTCCCAGTGCATGACGACGTCAGCGAAGGACCACCTCTTCATCTGGCTTCCGCACAGGTCCCGGGGTATCTCATCATCTAGTCTAGCGTTCCCGAAGAGTAGCTATTTAGCTTCGCGCTCCCTAAGCGAGCTGCACGAGCGAGGTGGGGGCACCGAACAGAAACGCCAGGAGGCCGAAGACGAAGGACAGCTTCATTAACCTCGTAGCTCTCCACGCGTTCTCAGGCCTTAGATCCCTCGCCTTGGCGAGCGCCACAACTATGGTTAGATCGGTTCCAATGGCTGCCAGAACCATGTAGACGATGTTGAAATGCAGCGCTAGGAAGGGTAGAGGGCTCACAGCTATCAACGCTGCGAGAACGCCCGTGGCCGCTGCGTAAGCTACGCGGGGACCGTATACCGTCGCCAACGTCCTGACCCCGTGCTTAGCATCACCCTCCACGTCTTCGAGGGACTTCAGAAACTCTCGTCCTAGTATCAGTAGGTAAGCATAGATGGCGGGAAGCACCGCGGCGTAGGCGTGGTTCGTCGCCAACCCCCCGTAGATGATGTTGAGCGCGCTCAGCAGCGCTATGGTGTTGTTTCCGAGGAGGAGCCTCTTCTTGAGGTTAGCCGAGTACAGAAACAAGAGGATCGTGCATACCGCAGCGACAGCTACGCATGGAAGAGGTAGTAGAAGCGATATCCCTAGCCCCGTTAACGCCAAGACGAAGAACCCTACGAGGGCTTCGCGCGGAGATATCCTTCCAGAGGGTATAGGCCTCCACGGTTTGTTGATGCTATCTATGTCCCTATCGAAGTAATCGTTTATCACGTTTCCCGCAGCACCTATGCAGAACGACGATAAGAATAGTGCGATGCCATCCCTGAGCGAAGACCCTCCGCTTAGAACGTAGCCAACGATCGATGCCAAGCCTATGGATAGAGCGTTGCCTATCCTCACGAGCTCTAGCCATGCCCGAAGCCTCGATGAGTTCATATGAAGCACCCTACTCGGTGCGCTTCTCGTTCTGCGCAGACTAATAAATGAGGCTCCACGACTCAGTCAAAGGGGTCTTCATCACGGGTCAGACGATGGCGATATCATCACGCTAACTCGCGGTTTATTGGATTAGCCGATTTATTCCCCTATAGAGTGTGGTTATATGCTTGGAGATGCTGAATGGGTTACGAGCTAGATCCCTGGATAAAGGAGATGTTCATCTTTAGGAAAAGCCCTGAGACCATCACCGCGCTCAGAGATGCGCTGAAGGAGCTCCGAAACGAGGTTAGGATATGGCTGTTCACCACGCTTAGAGATTGCTGGACCTGTAGAGAGACCGAGAAACTCGTTGAGACCATAGAGGAAGTAGCTCCTCCGAAGAGGGTCAAGGTCTTCAAGCTCGTTAGGGAGAGAGATTCGGACGTGTTCCGCTTCATGTCCATCGATCGGGTACCCACGATCGTCCTCGCCGACGGTGCGATCAGATACATCGGGATGCCTGCGGGGGAGGAGCTGAAGGGCTTTGTAGAGACCATTGTCCGTATAGGGACTGAAGACGTTGGACTCAGCAAAACCACGGTCGATAAGCTCGCAGAGATCAGCGAGAGGATCGTTATAGACGTGATAGTCACTCCCCCCTGCCCCTACTGCCCATACGCAGCTTTCCTAGCGAACATGTTTGCATATGCCTCGAAGAGATTCGGCAAGGGCACTATCGTATCGAGGATAATCGAAGCTTTCGAGAACCCCGATATAGCGGATGCGTACGGCGTAACCACAGTCCCCGTGATCGCCATCAACGGCCGCGTCGTCTTCGTTGGACCCCCCTCTGAGGAGATGCTTCTAATGGCATTGCTTCGAGAAGTTGGGTAGAGATGAAGCTCGTTTTCCTAGGGTGTGGAAGCTGGGTATCACCACCGCATCTGATCGGTATGGGGATAGCGGTAGTTGATAGAGATAAGTACGTTCTGCTAGACTGCGGCCCCAACATTCCGGAGAACCTCGTGGGGTGCGGGCTAAGCCACCTCGATCCTATAGCGGTTGTGGTCACCCATATGCACGGAGACCACGTCTTAGGGCTACCCACGTTCCTAATGTGGCTGAGGTTTCGTAGAGCGGGGCGCAAGGTGAAGATCGTTGGAACGAAGCCTATGCTGGACTCCATCGACAGACTTCTGGAGCTCGTCGGAGCTCCTCGATCTTCTGTAGCCGAATTCGTTGAGATCGATCCGGAGAGGGAGATCGAGATCGAGGATTTTAGGGTAGTGCTTCGCGAGGCTAAGCACACGGTGTACAGCCTTATCGCGAAGATTTGCCGTGGCGATGAGTGCGTAGCTTATGCCTGCGATACCGCCCCCTTCGATGAGCTTAAGGAGTTTGCGAAAGGCTGCAAAGTCCTCGTGTACGAATGCAGTGGTATCGATAGGGAGGAGATGCATCGCATAGGGCATTCAACGCCTCTCGATGCCGTAGAGATCGCTAAGAGCTGCGGCGTTAAGGTGCTTGCCCTCGTTCACCCGGGCTTCGAGCCCATAACATTGGGTGGAGCGGGGAGCTTGGGGTTCAAGGTCGTTGTTCCTTACCCGTGCTACGAGGTCGAGGTAAGGGGATGAAGATTCCTTGCAGTAGCTGATCCATGATGATCCTCGTGAGGGCTGACCCTAGGGCTGAGGAAAGAAATTCGTGGATGAAGCTACTTTCCTTAGCTCTATCTCCACAACATCGCCGCTGGTTTTGGCACTCATCGAGTATATGCCGAAGGATGGTATGTGTATCGCGGTATGCAATCTACCGCGAAGAATAGAGCTGAGCTCCGAGATTATGGATTCAGAGAACCCGTTGATTCTATTAAACAAGTCTCGGTACTCAAGATTCGTTCCGTAGAGTCTTCTATGCACTTCCTCAAGGGTCTTTTCATCGCTTAGCGTTACCTTACCAACGTTTCTAGCTACGACGAAAGCTACGGCTAGGAGAGCTACAGCGATTACCAGCAGAACGATCGTGACGAGGGTTCCCATGGGAACGAAGCCGTTGAGGAGGAGTAGGGCTATCGAGGCTAGCACTGTGGCTATCAACCTCATCCTGTTCTTAACCTCTGAGAGGACGCTCAGCATCAAGAGGAAGGTCATGCGGGTCGCGCTAACCTTAGCGCTCGAGCCCAGCTGGGGCATCGATATGGATAGGTACACCCGGTTCTTGAAGCTATACATGTAGGCTCTCGAAGACCTCGACCCCATTCTCATCCTTAGGCTTATTTGAGTAGCGCTGACCAACGTTCGAAAGAGTTTTCTGCATATGTTCAGCACTAGCACCTCGCTACTAGCACCGAGAAGCTTCGACCTCATGAATCTCGCCGAAACTAGCTCTGAGCTTCTCTCTTCGGCGAGACGCAATAAGCACCATCTAGATCCGCCAACCCTAAGCTTAAAGCATATTTCTATACAGCGCTAACCTCCTCCCGGTGCATCTCCGTTGGAAGAGGTCCTCTTGAAGGCTATCGATACTGCGCTGTCTAAGGGAGCTACCTATGCTGAAGCGAGGTACCACGAGATCAACGAGTTCGGTATCATTGTGAGGAACGGTGGGGTGATAGGGGTAGGAGGTGGGCTCAGTAAGGGCATAGCTATCCGCGTACTGTACAAAGGTGTTCTAGCGTTCGCTGCAACGACCGATCTAAGCACTGAAGGTGTTCTCAGAGCGGTGGACGAGGCTCTGTCTCGAGCTAGGGCCCTGAGCTACACACCCCTTGGCAAAACCCCCGTCGAGAGACTCTCTCCAGCAAAGATAGGGCGGGCTAGGTACTCCAACGTCGTTAAGAAGCCCCTTGACTCCATGGACATCGATGAGAAGCTTAGGTTGCTCAAGGAGCTCCACGCCTCGGCGAAGGAGGGCGTTAAGGAGTGCAAGCTCGCGACAACCGCTATCGAGTACACGGAGCAGGTGGAGCGCAAGATCGTGATGAATAGCGATGGTGGCTACGTCGATAGCGAGATAACGAGGGTTGCGACGCAATGCAACCTGGTGTTAGCGCATCCACAGAAGGGTACTGCGAACAGGTTCTTTGGGCTCGGAGCATCGTCAGGTCTAGAGGTTTTGAAGGAGTGGGATCTGCATGCGAGGTTCAGGGAGGAGGCGCAAGCTCTCGATAACGTGCTGAGCCGAGGGATTGAACCACCGAAGGAACCTGTACCCGTTGTTATCGGGAGCGAGGTAGTTGGGTTGATAGTGCACGAAAGCTGTGGTCATCCAATGGAGGCTGATCGTGTATGGGGACGCGAAGCCGCTCAAGCGGGCGAGTCCTTTGTTAAGACCAGGGGTGTGAAGCTCGGGGATAGGATAGGGAATGAGCTAGCTACCGTGATAGACGATCCCACGATTCCTAACAGCTTCGGGTTCTACCTGTACGACGATGAGTGCGTAGCCGCTAGGCCAAGGTACATATATCTGAAGGGCGTGCTGAACGAGTTCTTGCACAATAGGTGGAGCGCCTCTATCTTCAACACCGAGAGCAACGCAGCTGCTCGAGCCAAAGACTTTAGCAGCGAGCCCATCCCGCGCATGTCCACTACCTACCTCGAGCCAGGGAACCAAAAGTTCGAGGAGCTGTTGGAAGGGATAAAGCTGGGGGTCTTCGTGAAGAGCTACATGGAGTGGAACATAGATGACGAACGATGGAGTCAGAGGTACGTTGGCCTCGAAGCGTATCTGATAAGAAATGGCGAGCTAAGTGAACCTATTAGGAACCCCGTG
>JALWBS010000021.1 GCA_027037025.1 Desulfurococcales archaeon
GGCCTCTCCTGAGACATGGATCCACCCCCGATGTCCGAATTTTAGATCAATAAGGCGGGAAAATATCGCTTTGATAAGAACTTTCATTATTGTAATGCCGGTTACAACCGGGATAAGTGCGGGGGACTCTTGCTATAACCTGATCACTCCTCTTCGGTTTCGATGGGTTTGGAGTAGAAGTATGCGCCGATGGACTTCTGGTACCGATCTAAGTAACTACCGGGCTTGTTCATTCTTGGTCTTCCCGTTCTCGGGTCTCTGCGGAAGGTGACACCGAGTTCTTTAAGGAACTCGTTCAGCGATTCGCCGATTGGTCTTGGAGAAAGCGCGAGCCCCATCTTCGTAGGCTCGCCTAAGAACACCATTGCTCTATCAACCGCGTAGTCGAGTAGAACAAGGTTGTGATCCACTACGAACACCACCGCCTTTCTAATCCTCGCAATGCGCTTAATCGCTCTAGCCACGCCTAGTTGATCCTCGACATCGACGTGCGTAGACGGTTCATCAAGTAGGTACACGTCGGCATCTTTGATCAGGCACGCCGCCACGTAGAACTTCTGAAGCTCTCCTCCGCTAAGTTCCTCCACCCGTCTATGCAGAAACCTATCGATGTTGAGCCTTCTTACAACCTCGTGAAAGAGCCATGAGCTCGGGCTCAGCGCTTCCTTATTGACCTTCGCTAAGCAGTCCTCTACAGTCTCGCACTTCGGTATTGAACGTTCTAGATACTGAGGTTTGTAGCTAATTCTGAACATGGAAGCGGTGGTGTATCCCTCGTCGGGTTTAAGTATGCCAGCAAGCAGCTTAACGAACGTTGTTTTCCCAATGGCATTGGGTCCAAGTATACCTATGACCTCTCCCTGGTAAGCGTAGCCGGGCTCTACTTCGAGCATGAACGAGCCCAACCGCTTCTTCAGATGGCTCCATTCAACCATTGGTGCGCCGGTCTTCATCAGGTACTCACTATCCTCCTTAACTTCGTGTAGAGAGAACACGATCTTTTCATCTCTTATACGCATGTTTTCCGAGGGTAGGTATCCCTCTAAGTAGAAGTTTATGCCCGTACCCGTGGCATAGGGCTTCGAAAACATTCCGTACACTCCGGGCTCACCGTAACCGATTACCATGACATCCGATACGTAGTCCAGGACCACAAGATCGTGCTCTACCACGAACGTGTAGGCGTTGTGAGGGATGAGATCTCGGATAGCTGTTGCAACACGTAACCTCTCCCTAATGTCTAGGTAGCTAGTCGGCTCGTCGAATATGTACACATTTGCGTTCCTGCACAGAGCTACGGCTATGGCCAACTTCTGTAGCTCTCCCCCACTAAGCTCAGCGATCCTCTTGTCCAGAAACCTATCCATGTATAGAAGCGAGATGACATCCTTTGAAACTCCTCTCTCATCGAGGCGCGACAGGACATCCCTAACCACAGCCTTTCCAGCAACCCGCGGTATGATCTCGATATTCTGCGGTTTGTGAACAACCTTAATCTCTTTGGAGTACAGCTTGTTGAAGTAATCGTAGAGCTCAGTACCTCTAAACCGCGACAAGACTTCGTCTATTGATGGCTTAGCGCTGTAATTACCGAAGTTAGGCACAAGCTCGCCGCTTAGAATTCTCATTGCGGTGGTCTTGCCAATGCCATTCCTTCCAAGCACGCCGACGATCTTTCCGAGGCTAGGCGTCGGAAGACCGTATAGCTTGAATGCGTTAGGACCGTACCTATGGATCAACTTCCTCTCGACTTCGTCGGGGAGGTTAACGATCTTAATCGCTTTGTAAGGGCATTTCTTGATGCAGATACCGCAGGCTATGCAGAAGCTCTCGTTGACTACGGGTTTATTGCCCCTCTCCGGCCGAAGCTCTATTGCTTTATATGGTCTAGTCCTATTGATTGGGCAGAATCTTACACACGGAGTTCCGCACTTATCGGGTTTGCATAGCTCGTAGTCTACGACCGCTACCCTAACCAACTTTCATCACCAAACCTGTAGCGATTTTAGCTACCGAGGTAGAGGGTGCGTAAGCCTATAATCATACAGATCAAAGCAATCAACAATACAAAAATCCGTTGGTGTGTTGCACCGCGTTATCACCACTCCTCTTCTTCCCACTCTTCCTCTTCTTCCCACCACTCTTCTTCCTCTTCCCATTCCTCCTCAAGCAATCTCATGTTTAATCACCAAAACAGAGCCTTTCGAGGGAGGTCTCTATAGTTGGCTATAAAAACGTTAAGCACTTAGTCTCTCAGTAGAATGCTCGTCAGAGCAATCCTTGCTATGTCGAGGTCTAGACAGGGCTCGTTAAACAGCCTCCTCGTATCTCCATCGATTTGTGAAAGACGGCATCTACTCAGCTCATTGAGAATGTAATCGCGGTTAGCCTCGCCGATAATCGCGATTACAGCCCTCTTAACCTGCTCGAATTCTCTACGGGCTCTTTCCATAACGATCGATAGTTGTCTAGTGCAATAGAATCTGGCGAGAACTTCGAGTTCGAACTTGCGTGCAATGTTCCTACCTTCTTCGAAGGCTTGCAGAGCTTCGAGAATAGGTAGGATGTAATGTACGTAGCATCGCTTAGTGAAAGGTATTACTATGCATTTGGTATTGACGCACACACTATCAACGCATTTCACAACCTCTTCAAACGCAAGATCCCCACTGCATTCCACGGGGACGAGAAGCACTGCATTAGCCATGATGAATCACTGGCACGATGTCTATCGACGTGTCTCCGCATACTAACGCGTTACTCAGTAGGTATATCCTCACGTCGACACGGTTGACGAAAACCAAGAATCTTGGAGTAGGCACGTATTCCGAGGAGAACACTAAGCGGAGCCTCGGAGCTTCTCGGAGTAGTAATTCTATCAACTTGCGAATGGATACACAACCGTCTTGCAGAGAGACATCCAGCTCCCTAAATCCGAGCTCTGAATGAGAATGTCCTAGGGCTCTCACAACGATCTTCATGCTGTCGCTCCGCTAACCGCTTGCTGGGACTCTCTCATACGTATCTTAACTAAGTGCGTTATGTACCCTGCTATCTGATTCCTAAGCTTTTTAGAGGGGGTCTTGACCAACAACTTGACCATTTGCTTATTATGCTCGAAGTCCGTCGTGAATAGGTTTGGGTACAGCTCTAACAACTTCTTAGCTGTTCGCTTAACGAGCCTTATCCTTACCTTACCCATGAACTCCCCCAGCAACTGTAGATTGGGCGATCTTAAAACGGTTGTTGGGGCGCGATGTCTGAACAAGGTTTATATAGAACCTCCGCAAATCACGCCCTCGGGTGTGATTAGTATGGCTCAACCAGCTGCTCCAGCTTACGAACCCACGGGGATACCCGTAATAATACTGAAGGAGGGTACCACGAGGACTGCGGGTAGGGATGCCCTTCGATCCAACATGATGGCGGCTATCACCGTAGCAGAGATGATTAAGACGACGTACGGACCCAAGGGAATGGATAAGATGTTAGTTGATGCGTTAGGGGACGTTACCATAACAAACGATGGAGCCACGATACTCGACAAGATGGATGTTCAGCACCCAGCCGCTAAGATGCTTGTGCAGGTAGCTAAGGGACAAGACGAAGAGGCGGGCGACGGTACTAAAACAGCGGTTATATTCGCTGGCGAGCTCCTGAAGCAAGCCGAAGAGCTACTCGAGAAGGACGTTCACCCAACGATCATAGTTGCGGGATACAAGAAGGCCCTTGATTACGCGGTCGAGGTGGCCCACAGAATCGCTGAGGACGTGAATGTCGAGGATCCGAAAAGCGACGAGATACTTAGGGACGTTGCAAAATCTGCGCTGACGAGCAAGGCTGTGCATGGAGCTAGAGATCACCTAGCCGATCTCGTAGTTAAAGCTGTTAGGCAGATAGCTGAGAAGAGAGGAGATAAGTGGGTTGTGGATCTAGACAATGTACAGATAATCAAGAAACATGGCGGAAGCCTGTTGGATACGATGCTGGTATACGGCGTTGTTCTTGATAAGGAGGTTGTTCATCCTGCTATGCCTAGGAGGGTTGAGGGTGCTAGGATTGCTTTACTTGATTGCCCACTAGAGATCGAGAAACCCGAGATAGATGCTGAGATAAGGATACACGACCCGACCCAGATGAGGAGGTTCTTAGAAGAGAAAGAGAACATCCTACGCGACATGGTTGAGAAGATTGCTGGTGTTGGTGCTAATGTTGTGATTTGTCAGAAGGGTATTGATGATGTTGCTCAGCACTACCTAGCTAAGAAAGGTATTCTAGCCGTTAGAAGGGTGAAGAGAAGCGACA
>JALWBS010000022.1 GCA_027037025.1 Desulfurococcales archaeon
CAGTTGATTAAGGTTGCTGGCAAGCCTGTTTCTCAGTGGGCTCTGGAGGATCTTAGGGATGCTGGTGTTCGCGATGTGGCGATTATTCTTGGTGAGCTTGCTCCGGAACGTGTTGTTGAGTACTACGGCGATGGTTCTCGGCTCGGTGTTAGGATAACGTATATCTACCAGGGCTATCCCTACGGCCTGGCTCACGCGGTCTACATAGCCAAGGACTTCGTTGGTGATGAGCCTTTCGTTGTGTATCTGGGGGATAATGTGCTTGTTGAGGGTATCAGGGAGTACGTTAAGAGGTTTGTGGATAGCGATGCTGATGCGATGGTGTTGCTGACGTGGGTGGAAGACCCTAGGAAGTTCGGGGTGGCGGAGTTCGATGAGAGGGGTAGGCTTAGGAGACTCGTTGAGAAGCCTAAGGAGCCTCCGAGCAACTACGCTTTGGTTGGGGTATACTTCTTCCGCCCGCCCCACATATTCCGCGCGATAGAGACGTTGAAGCCTAGCTGGAGAGGCGAGCTGGAGATTACTGACGCTATCCAGAAGCTCATCGACTGGGGTTTGAGGGTTGACTACGCGGTTGTTAGGGGTTGGTGGAAGGATACGGGGACTCCCAACGACATTCTGGAGGCTAACCGACTGCTCCTCGACTACAAGTATCGCGAGACCGTTGTGAAGGGTGTGGTTGAGGGAGGTGCTAGGATCGAGGGCCGGGTGTACATCGATGAGGGTGCCGTCATCAAGAGTGGTAGTGTTGTGAGGGGGCCTACATACATCGGTAGAAACACTGTCATCGGGCCCAACACCTACGTGGGTCCCTACACGAGCGTGGGGGACAACTGTAGGTTGGTGAATGTGGAGGTTGAGAATAGCGTTATCATGGACAACGCCGTGCTTGAAGACCTAGGAGAGAGAATCGTGGATAGCCTCATCGGAGCCAACGCAAGGATCACGCGAAGAGATGGTAGGCCAAGAGGTACGCGGTTCATCGTGGGTGAACACGCGGTGATAGAGTGGTAGCGGTGGTTCAGCATACCGTGTCCCAACATGAGATGCGCCACAACTTTGCTAAATGTTGCTGTAGTGAAAAGTAGTTGCGTTGAGATTAACACCCCAATCAATGATTAGGTAGTGAGTCCAGAACCGCTCGATTTGTTGATGCCTTTCACCGCGTCTCATCTCGATCACCGTAGTAGATACTTCCCTATCTCGAGTCATGAAGTATCGCAAAGCGTGGATCTAGTGAAGGGTGTGGAGGGTATGCGTAGAGGTGTCAGCTACTCTATTCGTCTTCGAAACTTCTCGTATATTTCGTCTCGATGACCCACGGCCACTATGTAGACCGTGTCTCGTCTCGGAATGTAGCAGTAGATGAGGCGATAATCTCCTTTCCTAAGCTTGAAGCAGTACAACCCTCTGAAACTTGCTGAAAGCCTAAGCCTCTCGCCAATGAAGGGATTCTCGCTCAATTCCTCCACAACCTTCGAAACCCATTCAACGATCTCCTTAGGCAACCTCTTCAGATCGCGTATTGCGGAAGTCTCAATACGAACCCTCGCCAACCCAGGTAAGACCTCGAGCTGCACGATACAGTTCAAGAACCACGCTCTTCCTCCTTCTCATTCAGAACCTCCTCGATGACCTCCTTAGCTGGAGCCGTATCTCTATCGAGGAGTATGTTCAGCAACCTCTTGGCGAACTCCCTACGAAACTCCTCTCGATAAACACCCTCATCATCCCCTACCGGAACCTCGAGCTCAACCTCGATCCTAACCCTAGACGTTCCCGAACCCATAGACACTACCACACCCCACAACCCTACCGAACCGCGTATATATAACGACAGTGCGAAACCTCTCTCTACACAAACACTTCGCGGCGAAAACCGTATCCTCAACACATTGATCAACACGTTGATTCTCAGGAATAGAGCTTAGACACGTCTAAACCCCATGGCTCAGCCGATCCAGGTAAAGGGTTGCGAAACCTCGAAGGTACACCTGAAGAAGACCATCTACAGGAATAGACGTTTGGAAGGTAGGGTGCTCGAAATGAGTCACGTCGTTAGGTGCGGATCGCTACCTGGGATTGTCGTGGGGCTAGGGCATAGAGCGGAAGGTGCTTATATCTAGAGGTGTGCACAGTTTAGATAGTGAATGTTAAGGGGTTGACAGCTGGAAAGGTTTCTATCCGAGGTGTTGAGCTATGTCGAAACTGAGGATTCGTGAAGAGGAGTTGAGGAAGCCTCGAGAGATGGGTGTGGGTGATAGGGAGAGGGTGGTGAGGCTCCTAGAGGATGTGTTGTCTAGGGAGGAGCGTGTTGAGCTAGCCGTGCTGCACGGGGGTTTCCTCAACAACGAGGTCTTTAGGGATATAGACATAGCTCTGCTACTGCGTGGGGTTGGGGATGAGCTTGTCTACGTGGAGGAGCTTAGGGATAGACTCGAGAAACTGCTGGGGATCGGCATAGACATACAGATTCTCAACGATGCCCCACCAAACTTCGTCTACCACGTGCTATCGAGAGGGCGGATACTCGTTGAGAAGAGACCTGGTATAGCAGCGATAGCGAGGATACACGTTCTCGAAGAGGTTAAGAGATTGAAACGCGTTGAAAACATATTCAAAGACGTTAGGAGCAACGATTATCAATCCAATCAACTTCGCACCCATGAAAACCAGCATCGACACACAGAGAAGCCTAGATAAGGAGTCCTCGTAATCGAGATTATCAAGGAGATGCTTAGCGGGAAATACAGGGTTAAATGCCTTGAACTACGTAGTTCGGTTTTGGTAAAGTAGGGTGAGGGGTAGATGGATCTGGTGCTGAAGTACTACCCCGATGTCGATATCCTCGTGGTGGAGTTGGGGAGGGGTGGGGCTGCGGATGAGGAGTGGCTCGACAATGACGCTGTGGTGGGGTATAGCGAGAATGGGAAGATCGTCAGGATAGAGATTCTCTACGCCTCGAAGAGAGGATTGATAAACGTAGTGAAAGAGCTAGCCAGAGCAAGGAGAGACATAGTGGAGCACATATTAAGGACTATACCTACGACAGGGACGTGAGCCACGTGGTTATCGAGGCGATGCATCTTGAGGTACCTCGTGATTGGTGGAGCTGGGTTCATGGGCAGCAACTTCGTTCGGTACATACTGAGGAGGTACAGCGATGCTGAGGTGCTTGTCTACGACAAGCTTACCTACGCTGGTAGAATCGAGAATCTCCACGATGTTTGGAACGACAAGAGGTTCAGGTTCGTAAAAGCCGATATCTGTGATGAGGAGAAGCTGATGAGCGTTGTCAAGGAGTTCGAGCCGGACGTGATCATTAACTTCGCGGCTGAGACCCACGTTGATCGTAGCATCAACGAGCCATCTCCCTTCCTAAGAACGAACGTCTTCGGAGTCTTCACACTGCTCGAGGTCTGCAGAAAGCTAGGCGTACCTCTGCTGGTGCATATCAGCACCGACGAGGTCTACGGAGATCTGTGGGGTAGGGAGCCCGTCGACGAGGAGGCGCCGTTTAGACCTAGTAGCCCGTACTCCGCTAGCAAGGCATCTGGCGATCTACTGTGTCAAGCCTACTGGAGAACCTATGGAGTGCCGGTGATCATCGTTAGGCCGTGCAACAACTACGGCCCGTATCAGTACCCTGAGAAGCTCATTCCAAAGACCATCATAAGAGCTCTGCACAACAGGCCAATACCGATCTATGGCAGTGGTGATCAGGTTAGGGACTGGCTCTACGTAGAGGACTTCGCCGAGGCACTCGACGTAATCGTGAGGAAAGGGTCTAGGGGCGAGGCGTACAACGTTCCTGGCTTCAACGAGAGGAGGAATATCGAGGTTGTTGAGACGATACTCAAGCTCATGAACAAGCCACTATCGCTGATAAAACACGTCGAGGATAGGCCGGGGCACGACAGGAGGTACGCCATGAAGGGCGATAAGATCCAGGCCCTTGGCTGGAGACCCAGAACACCGTGGATCGAGGGTCTTAGAAAAACGATCGAGTGGTACTTGCACAACGAGTGGTGGTGGAGACCCTTGATAAGAGATGAGTACTTCGAACTCGACACGCCCTGGAGAAGGTGATGAGGATCCTCAGGAGATGTCGCTGAGCTACGGATAGCGACGGTGGTAAGTGGGTAACGGAGGTTGCGGAAAGCGTTTTCCGAATTACGTATCTACGTAGAGGCTATGAGTTATGGGC
>JALWBS010000023.1 GCA_027037025.1 Desulfurococcales archaeon
AGCCTTTGGAGAGAAGCGAGGAGAACTGCCTACGGAATCTCTCCGGATCTTGCTGAGCTAGCATCTCAGCGTACTTAGCTATCGTCTCTCCGCGAATCCTATCCTCGCCCGGCACAACCTCCTCGCCTAGAGGAACCTCGACCCCCGCATCGACAACCCCCTTAAGCGCCGCGAATACCTTAGCACCTCTAGTCGGTCTATGAAGACCTATGTCAGGAATGGCGTAGTCTATGCCCAGCTTCTTAGCCCTAAGCCCAGCCAGTAGACCCGTTAGGTACGCGGCGGGCGTGTTCTTAGTTCCAGCTCTCCAACCGAAGTACTTAACGAGCTCTCGGCTATGCGCAGCAGCCAACGTGAAGTCTCCGATAGGCGTTGGGTAGACGAACTGTACCCAAACATACTTGTTTGTCTTTCTCACGACAACCCTTACCTTCCTACTCTTAACCATCTCGTACCTCTTGTAGTAGTTAGTCTTACCCTCCCTCCTACGCCTCCTAGGAACCTTGTACTTCGGTCCGTGAGCCATGGTCATCACCTGTAGTCTGGCGGTAGTATGCCGTGATCCTTCATGTACCTCTTAAGCGAAGAAAGGCTGTCGAACGCGCCTCCCTTAGCCATTAGGTAGAGTCGTCGATACGTCCTGCGATCTATGACGCCGTGATCTCTTAGCCACCTCAAGAACTTCCTCATCCTCCTTATCCTGTTCATCCACGCCTCCTTCTTATCCATCCGAGCTCCTTTAGCACCCTTCCTACGTCCAGGACCCCTCCTACGACCTTTCTTCCTCTGCTCGTGCCTTATCCTCCATCTACCCCTCGAGTTGCTATGAGGAGGCTCTACGTATATCACTCCCTCCTTGACCAGCTTCCTTATGTCCTCCCTAGTTATCGCGCTGGCCACTCTATCGAGCTGCTCGGGGTCGAACCTTATCCTAGTCTCCCCAACACCGAGAACCTCTGCCGCCAGCCTCCGCTGATAGCTAAGATCCATGTATCCCCACCGCTGCACAAGCTACGGGTTCAAGACCTTAAATCCTCTGTTGATAGCTTCGCGAACCAACTCGATCTTCTTCCTGAGCCCCACGGTAGAGGCTATGTACACCGCATGCTTCTTAGGATCCAAGCCGCTGAGATCCTTGATTGACGATACCACCGCAACCTCGTAACCGCTTGGGTGAAGCCCCCTAAGATCGTTCGGCATTCTGTAGCCAACGCTAGCCATGGGCGGATACCCCTTTAGCTTAAGCCTAACCTTGTTATCCTTACCTCTCGGCCTCTTCCACTTCAGATCGTTCTCGAACTTCGGGAACTTCCACCATAACCACCTTAGGAACACCGGACGATCTTCGCTGAGCTCCTTATGCACCTTACCTATTGCTCGCCTAGTCCTCATCTCTCGAAGAAGCTCCTCCCTCTTCTTAAGAAGCTCTTCGAGGGAGCTCATTCTGCCAACCCCCTCTCGTATATGTATATACCATCGACAAACACGCGCCTATCCTTATCCTTCACCTTCGTCGCCTGCTCTATGTTCGCAGCGGTTTGCCCAACCTCTTCTATGTCTATCCCCTCGACAATCACGTCCTTACCCTTGACCGTCACCTTCACGTTCCCAACGATTTTAGCTTTCCGAGGCGCTTTCTCTCCGAGGAAGTTCTCTATAACGACCTCGTTACCTACAACCTTCACGGTTACCGGGAAGTGCGTCGTTATGATCTTCAGCTTGTACCTCCATCCCTTGGTCACCCCCTTTATCATGTTCTCTATGTGCCCAGCTATCGTACCTACTAGAGCCTTCTTCCTCCTATCGGCGAAGAATGCTTCGACCACTACCTTACCATTGTCCTTCCTGATGATCACTCCCTTAGCATGAGAAAAGTCTCTACATACCTCACCCTTAGGTCCCTTCACACGCACCTTCATACCCTCTATCGATACCTCGACCCCTTCGGGGATGTTGATTACCTCGCGAACCAGAACCGCTTTCGCCATGATCTCACCCACGTCAGTACACGTATGCTAGGAGAACGCCTCCGGTATGCTTCTCAATCGCTTCGCGGTGAGACATCACTCCGTGGGGTGTCGAGAGTATTATTATGCCTATGTCCCTAGACGGTATGAATCTTCTCAACCACTGGGGCATCTCTATGAGATCCCTGTACTTGACAGGCCACCGCGGCTTAATCGCGCCAGCCTTGTTTATCCTGCCAAGGAGCTGGACAACGATCTTACCCCACCTTCCATCGTCTATGTACTCGAACTCACCGACGTACCCGTGTCTCTGCATCACCCTCAGAACCCTTATTATCAGCTTAGAGGCTGGCCATATCACAACCTCCTTCTTCCTACGCATCTCCGCATTTGTTATCGCTGCCATCGCATTGGCGAGGGGATCCATCATCACCATGTTATCACGCTCAGTTGTACTTTCTGAAACCTAGCATGAAAGCCACTTCACGGAAGCACTGCCTACATAGGTACAGACCGTATTTCTGTATCACTGCATCCCTAGAACCGCACCTTCTACACACTTGCGTACCTCTACCATGCTTTCGAACTTCCGGCGGTCTGTACTTACCCATGCTCTCACCTACCTAGAGACTATCCTCACTCCGAATAAGAGCTCTAGGAATAGCATCGCTTCCTCTCTCGAGACCCTGTGCCTCTGAGGTACGCTCGGTTTCCTACACCTTCTCCTCCTCATTACCCGGAACCCCGGTCTTTCAAACGTCAGCGCGACGTCCATTCCGAATATCCCTAGTTCGGGATCGTACTTGACTCCAGGTAGCGATATGTGCTCTGTTATACCGAAAGCAACGTTGCCAAAGGGATCGAAGCTCGATGCTTTCAACGTGAAGTTCACTGCGTACAACGCTTTTCTAAGGAATTCGAGCGCTCGCTCACCCCTTAGAGTAACCACCGCAGCTATCGGCTGGTTTCTGCTTATGCCAAACTCCTTTATCGTCTTCTTAGCTCTTCGGATCGAGGGTTCCTGCCCCGTTAACATTCTAAGCACTCTAACAGCTTTCTCCAACCTCTCGCTATGCCCACCAACACATATGTTCACGGTGACCTTAGCTATTCGAGGGATGAGCATCCTATTGCTTCTCCACTTGCTAAGCAAGGTCTCTACGGTTGCTTTATCGAGGTAGCTGCTCTCAAACGAATCCGGAATCTGCTCTATGGTCACGGATCCGTTCCTAATCACGGGAGAGACCGCGCTCATACCGCGCTCACCGTTACGAGAGGCTTTTCTCGTCCCACAACGAAGATGTATTCCAAGATCGTTTGGAATCGATGACCTTCGCTATCCTCTAGGGTAACCAACGTTCTTCTCCTACCCATCCCCTTCTGTATCGCAACGACTCTACCCATCCTACCAACGTTCTTACCGTCTACGACAATGGCTAACACTCCCTCTTCGAGTGGTACGTAGTCAACGATTTCTTGCGAGGGGATCTTTATGAGGAGCGTGCCCATGGTTCTATAGGTATCCTCCACCGGCTTCGTAGGATCGCTGACCTTGATCAGTATGTTCCTACCGTCGTGTAGGTTCAGCTGTATGTGACCCCCCTTCACGGTGACCTTGTTCTCTATTCTAACAAGTTTCAGATTAGCTTCCTCCTTAGGTATCTTGATAGGCCAGAGGAACCTCACGGGATGAGGACACATGCGGTAGTGCTCGTCTAGGTCGGGGAACGATATCACATCCATTAAACCAACTGGGAATTTGTAGTTCTTCCTAGGAACGCCATCTACGTAGACCTTGCCCTCCGCAATGATCCTCCTCGCTTCGCGAGCGGTTTCAGCGTACTTAAACACGTCTCTGATGATGACGAGCAGAGGTAAGCACCGCTCTATGGGGTGGGGACCTGGGCTCGGCTTGACTACCCAGACGTGCTCCTTCCTTAGCACGGGCCAGAAAGCTGGTGCAGCCAACCTCTTCAGATGCCTGGACCCACCCATCCTAGCCATGATCAGCATCACCTAGGTTGCGTAGGCTGCGCTGTTGTTCCAATCGAAGCCTTAAAAGCTTCTTCGGCAAGCCTCTTCTGTTCATCGCTTAGAGGCTTCGCTAAACCCTTCTTAACGAGCTCCTCCCTAGCCTTTCTCCTACGCTCGATTATCCTCCTCCTAACTTCATCAACTTCACCCAGCTTGACTATCATTACGTTGGATGG
>JALWBS010000024.1 GCA_027037025.1 Desulfurococcales archaeon
TGAGAAGGTGTTCCAAGGTGGGTAAGAGGATACTAGTTCAGAGGATGGGTAGAGGAACACCAACGTTCAGAAGCCCGAGCCATCTAAGGGTTGCAGCAGCTAAGTACCCACCACCAACCGATAAGGTGATCAAGGGTGTCGTCGCTGAGCTCGTTCACGACCCTGGGAGGTGGGTGCCATTAGCAAGGATAGTTCTCGAGGATGGTAGAGAGTTCTACAACGTTGCTGTAGAGGGACTACGGGTTGGCCAAGTAATTGAGATAGGGCCTGGTGCAAAGGTTGCTACTGGCAACATACTTCCGCTACGAGACATACCGGAAGGAACTCAGATATGCAACGTAGAGATAAGACCTGGCGACGGAGGTAAGATAGCTCGTGCAGGTGGTACATACGCGATATTGACGGGCAAGACTTCTACCCACGCTATCGTAGTCTTGCCCAGCGGTAAGCAAAAGTATCTTCCACTGAACGCAAGGGCGACCATAGGCGTGGTAGCCGGAGGAGGTAGGCTAGAGAAACCGTTGCTGAAGGCTGGAAACGCGTACCACAAATGGAAAGTGAAGGCTAGGAAATGGCCAAGGGTTAGAGGAGTCGCGATGAATGCCGTGGACCATCCTCACGGTGGGGGCTCTCACCAGAGGGAATCGAAGCCTACAACCGTGTCTAGAAATGCTCCGCCAGGTAGGAAGGTTGGTCACATCGCTGCGAAGAGGACTGGTAGGAAGAAGGGAGCGCACTAAACCGCTTTCGATACTCATCTAGACAACCAGCTCACCGCGCTCTAATAGTCTAGGTTTCTTCTCAACGAACCTCCTCATTTCGATGGCTCTAGGTCTCCAGCCGAGTATCACAGCTTTACCAACGCTCTTATCGGTGATGATCGCATCCACGTCGTCGAAAAAGAGCCATAACATCGACGCTACTAGAGCCACAGTCCAGTTCAGATGAACTTCGTGAGGTATGGCAACGCCTTTAACGAGATCAACGAGAAGCCTCTTAACAACACCTCTAGCAATGTCATAACCTCTGTGCATGCTGATCAAAGCTCGGTTACCGAATCCCTCAGGATACACGTACTGATAACCTGGGCCGAGGAAAATCGAGAGCATTCTATCAACCTCCTCAATCAGAAGAACTCCCTCTTCTGAGAGCACGCTGGCTATGGACGCAAAAAGCCGAAGAGCTTTCCAAGGATCGAAGTGAGGCATCGAAAATCCCCAGAGCATAGCTACATCGAACCTTTCTCTAACAACGTGAAGATCCTCGGCTCTGAGGGACAGAGCTTCTAGGTTAATCATAGGCATGTACTCGTCCCTAAACCTAAGAGCTTCCATTAGAGCACGCGGTCTCACATCAATGAGAACAAGCTCCACATCTATACCCATATCGATCAATATCTTCGAAAGGGCGAAACCTCCGACACCCCCACCACTACAAACATCAACTATCTTAACACGGGTCTTACTCAACAAACGATTCAACCACTCGTGTCTAAGGACTTTGAGCAACAACTCCATAGACTCTACCATGCGCCTCTTGCCATTGGTAGAGAGGGGGTTCGAAGGCCATTCGAGAACCTCGTAGAGTTCTTCGAGGATGCGTGCGTTCACAACATCACCTCAACTGTGTCGAAAGCGCGTAACTACGCTATAGCTATTGAACCCGCTGACCAAAATAACTAGTTCGCACGAAATTATTGGTTCAATGAATGTTGTACGAAGCGAAGAACGTAATCGCGTCTTCGATGAGTTCAACCGCGTAACCGTGGACACGGCTCCGAGATCCATATGACGTTTTAAAGGGTATCAACGCGCTCCATAGCTAAACACTTGACCGAACTAAAATCGCTACCTCAGCGATTAATGCTCAGATCCATTAATCAAAGCTT
This sequence comes from Desulfurococcales archaeon, assembly GCA_027037025.1. Classification (GTDB taxonomy): domain Archaea; phylum Thermoproteota; class Thermoprotei_A; order Sulfolobales; family Ignisphaeraceae; genus JAADCV01. The sequence goes on from JALWBS010000024.1 coordinate 1,889, forward strand.
AATTAATCGATAATCGCTAAATCACATGCACGTACCAGGAAAACTTCGGTATGTACGATGTGCTATGATTTAATAGAAGTTGAATTACCGTGGTATACCTGTTTATTTACGTAGATGCTTTATTAACATATATTTCTCAGTTCGATACATTTTTACAGGTAGGGATCCCTTGTCTCATCCCTTCGGAGTACTGCTCGAGATCGATTTGAGTACCGGAAAGAGTAGAGTTGTTGAGATCAATTCTGATGTTGTGAAACATTTCATAGGAGGAAAAGGTCTTGGAGCATACCTACTGTTCAAGTACCTTGCTCCTGGCACAGATCCTTTGTCTCCGAACAACGTACTCATGTTCTTGACCGGCCCCCTGACCGGAACTCCTTACCCAACCTCGGGTAGGATGGTGGTTGTAACTAAGTCACCCCTCACAAACCTTTACCTAGATTCACACGCTGGAGGCTCTCTAGGCTCTGAGCTTAGGTGGTGCGGATTCGATGGCGTCGTAGTTAAGGGTCGTGCCTCTAACCCTGTGTACATCTTTATCCACGGCGAGGATGTGGAGATCAGAGATGCGACGAAGTACTGGGGTATGACTGTTTCGGAGACCGTGAAAGCTCTTCGGAAGGAAGTTGGGATCCTCGATGCCCATGTAGCTACGATAGGTCCTGCGGGAGAGAGGCTCGTAAGGTACGCAGCGATAATGATTGATTGCGATGAGGATCCGTGGAGAGGTGGGATCGCGGGGAGGGGTGGTGCTGGTACTGTGATGGGTTCGAAGAATCTGAAGGCGTTGGTAGTGAAGGCGAAGGAGAGGAGGATCCGCGCTGCTAACATCGATAAGCTGAAGGAGATTTCGAGAAAGGCGTTAGAATTGATAAACAGGACGAAGTTTCTGAAGATACGCAGCGCCATAGGCACATCGTTCTGGGTCGAGCCCATGAATAGGTTCGGGATCCTACCTACGAAGAACTTCAGCCGGGGGTTCATGGAGGATGCAGTGGGTCTCTACGGGGAGTACATGAGGGCGTTCGTGAAGAGGAGCGTTTCCTGCTACAACTGCCCTGTAGCGTGTGGAAAGATCGTTGAGGCAGATGGTGAGGAGGTTAAGGTGGAGTACGAGGATATAGCTATGCTCGGAAGCGACTGCTTGATAGACGACGTGATAAAGGTGGCCAAATCGCTTAAGCGAGTGAACGAGCTGGGTCTAGACGCGATATCGACTGGGAACGTGATTGCCTTCGCAATGGAGCTCAGAGAGCTAGGCCTACTCGGGGAAGCCCCATCGTTTGGTGACCACGAGGGGCAGATGGAGTTGATTAGGAAGATAGCGTATAGGGAGGGCATCGGCGATCTCTTAGCTGAGGGCGTTGCTAGGGTCGCTAGGAAGATAGGTGGTAAAGCTCTCGAGATAGCGATGCACGTCAAGGGAATGGAGCTGCCAGGGTACGAGCCGCGGGCCTCGTGGGGCATGGCCCTAGCCTACGCAACATCCGATAGGGGTGGTTGCCACCAGAGGGCATGGACAACGAGAGCGGAGATCGAGGGACCCCTAGAGAGGTTCTCTACGGAGGGAGTTGCTAAGTTTGTTAAGGAGACGCAGGATGAGCGTGCCGCCGCCTTCTCCCTAATAGTCTGCGACTTCATACCCCTCTACGAGCCGTGGGAAGCCGTCTCCGCCGTGCTCGGAATAGAGTTCACGAAGGAGGACTACCTGAAGTGTGGTGAGAGGATCTGGAACCTCACTAGGGTCTTCAACATTAGGGAGGCTAACATAGGTAGGAAAGACGATACGCTACCACCGAGGGTATTCAACGAACCACTACCACTACCACCCAACGGCAAGTTCTGCGTACGTCTGAGGAGGGAAGTGTTCGAGAAGATGCTGGATGAGTACTACTCGCTGAGGAGGTGGGGAAGGGATGGTAGACCATCTAAGGAGATCCTCGAGGAGCTCGAATTAACGAAGTTCTTCCCAGAGGTTCTTAACTACGCTAGCAAGGGTTAGCCACGTTTTTCAGGTGGTTCCCATGCCCACACGCGTCTGGAGGATTGGTCTGGTCGGGTTTGGGAACGTTGGTCAAGGATTCGTGAGGATACTGGCTAGGAAGCGTGAGGAGCTTAGGAAGAGGTACGGATTCGAGTTCAAGATCGTGGGTATAGCAGATCCCATCAAGGGCTCGGTATACGATTCCGAGGGTCTGGATCCCAAATTATTGGTAAAGCTCGTGGATGAGAAGGGTCACATAAAGGACTACCCCGGTGGTAGGAAGGACATAGATAGCTTGACGATATGCAGATCGGGGGACATAGACATCGTTGTGGAGGTAACCCCGACAAATATTGAGACGGGGGAACCGGGGTTAACACATATCAGGGTGGCTCTCGAGCATGGAAAGCACGTTGTAACCTCGAATAAGGGTCCGATAGCCGTAGCCTACCCTGAGCTGAAGGAGTTAGCTGAGCGCAAGGGTGTGATGCTCAGGTTCGAAGGCGTCGTGCTGAGCGGAACCCCCGCGATAAACCTCGCTCTCGAAGCCATGGCCGGCGTTGACATAACCAAGGTTGAGGGTATTGTGAACGGCACTACGAACTTCATCCTTACGAAGATGGAGGAGGGGATGAGCTACGAGGAGGCTCTAAGGGAGGCTCAACGCCTAGGCTACGCCGAAGCTGACCCGACAATGGATGTCGAGGGATGGGATGCGGCGATTAAGGCTGTGATAATAGCGAACGTGTTGATGGATGCTCGCATAACGATCAAGGATGTTGAGAGGGAGGGGATAACGAAGATAACTCCGGAGGATGTCAAGGAGGCGCTTAGAAATGGACAGAGGATAAAGCTTCTCATGAGGGTGGTTCGCGAGGGTGGCAACGTTAGGGCCTCGGTCAAGCCTGAGAGAATTAACTTATCGCACCCCTTAGCCAACGTTGTGGGGGTGACTAACGCACTCACGTTCTACACCGATCACCTCGGTCCCGTAACCATCGTAGGTCCCGGAGCCGGAAGGATAGAGACTGGACAAGCGATACTAAGCGATATCCTAGCTATACACCGTTACCACACACGCTTCAGGTGAAGATTCTTGAAGGTAATAGACCTGTCTATGCCTATCGAGAGCCTTAAGACCCCTATGTTCCCAACTTATCCAAAGCCTCTCAAAACGATATTCAGCACTATCGAGACCCACGGATTCAATTCCAATGTATGGATATTCGTAGAGCACACCTCTACTCACGTCGATGCACCGATACACTTCATCAAGGATGGTGATACAATCGATAAGATCCCGGTGGATACCTACGTAGGCTGGGCAACGGTGCTGGACTTCAGCAACGTACCACCTAAGCACGAGATAAGCTCTGAGGAGCTCGAGGAGAGGATACGTTCGCTCCCATTCAGAGTTGAGAAGGGTTGGATACTACTACTCTACACGGGCTACAGCTACAAGGCGGGGACCGACGAGTGGTACAACCATCCCGGGCTCAGCGAGGATGCATGCCGCTACCTACTAAAACTAGGCGTTAAGGCGATCGGCATCGATGCTCCAAGCCCTGACCACGAACCCTTCCCAGCTCATAGAATACTGCTACCCCGAGGAGTTGCAATATACGAGAACCTAATCAACTTAGACAAGCTGATCAACAAGAAGTTCCTCTTCATAGGCTTACCACTGAAGCTCGTTGAGGGAACGGCTTCGCCAGTAAGAGCCGTTGCGGTGCTGATGTGATACATCGACGCGTTAGCTGAGCGATGGTGCAACACTACAGTTCTTCACCACACCGTATCTAAACACATTTTCGCGTGTTGTTAGCTTAGAGGATGCATATAACCACCTTACCCAACTGTTTAATCACATAGAAAGTGGATAATGCGGATACGATGAATTAAGTGAGTATAGTTCGATCATAAAGGTGCTTATCCATAAAAACTCTATCTAAAGGAAGAAAAAATTTAAGAAATTCAAAACCTTATTAATCGTCATTAAATATACATAGTTGTAGCTCCTTGGGGAGGAGATGATGGTCGAAGTAAAGCTTGCTCGTAAGCTAGGCTTTTGGCATCTCTTCGCGATATCTGCTGGTGCCGTTCTCGGCAGCGGTATATTCATAGCATTGTCTAGCTTCGCAGCTTCGGGACCCCTGATTGACATAGCCGTGATCGTTGGAGGCATATTCTTCCTGCTGTGGATGATCATAGGCGCGGAGTTCTCGGTTGCAATGCCTAAAGCTGCTTCGCTCGAGATCTGGGCTAGGAGTACTCTCGGTGGATACGCTGGGTTCCTGATGGGCTTCGGCTACGCGTTTGCTTGGGCAACCTGTGCCGAGGCCTTCGCCCTCGGCATACTCACGCACTACTTCATACCGTCCATAGATCCACGAATATGGGGAATCATACTGGTCACGATATTCCTTGCGCTCAACCTCGCTGGCGTTGGTATAAGCGGCAATGTCCAGCTGGCTCTCACCGTCGGGCTCATATCGATAATATGGTTCTTCAACATAGCCGGCCTCTTCAAGATAAACCCGGCGAACTGGTCCACATACCCACCGATAACGGGCGCGGCTCTGGGTGGTGCGATTATAGCCGCTATGTATGCCTACGTAGGTCCTCTACTCGTCGCTACGGCCGCTGAAGAAGCTAAGGATATCAGGGACATGCCCAAGGCGATGATATCCTCGACGATATTCATAATAGCCATGTACGCGATAGCGATACTCGTACTCACAGGCGTTGTACCGGCCTCGGCATTCAAGGGCATTAGCCAAGCGGCCACGCCCATGGAAACGCCGTTCGTCATAGGGATGAAGGAGATAGCTGGTCCCGTGGGCGTCGCCCTCATAGCCTTAGCGGCGTGGCTAGCCTCAGCAACCGATGTATTGATGGGCAACCTCTACGGGGCGTCGAGGCTGTTCTACGGCATGGCTAAGGATGGCTACCTCCCAAAGGTATTCGCCTACGTATGGCCCAAGACTAGGGTGCCTCTATGGTCACTACTGCTAGCAGCCGCCTTCTGCTACTTCGTAGCTGCAACCGGTTGGTACTGGGCGTTCGTGTACATAGCGACGATCGCGTGGGACATAGACTACGTCATAATATCGTTGGCTGGGCTCATGCTCAGGAAGAAGTATCCGCAGCTGCTAAGGATATGGAAGTACCGTGGCTACCCAGCTATACCAATAATCTCGTTGATAGGCTCCTTGATAGTGTTAGCGCTTTGCTTCATACCGCAGTTCGGAGGTAGCATAAAGTATCTATGGTTCACAATAGGATACTTAGCAGCGACGTACATCTACTGGAAGCTCTACGCAGAGAAGAGGGTTAAGCCATTCAACCCCGAGGAGTACATCAGGGCACAGGAAGAGGCCATCAAGGAAGCGGAGATGCTCAAGACTAGGAAGTAACCCTCGAAAATCCCGGGACGAGAACCCTCCTTTTAGTCTTCTGCTCTTATCACACCTCAACTAATTCGCAACTCCCTACCTTGCGCATCGATTCTGATCCAGCATCAAGTTTTGATATACATAGCGTTGCTTAGCGATGCTCATCGACAGCCCCATGCTTACAAGAATCGCTGCAGCCGCCACCACGAACGGCAGACCCGCGTTTATCAAGGCTAGAGACCCCGCAATGATGGGCATCGCTATGCCCACCAACCTCCTAGAAGCTGCTACGGAGCCTAGGAGTGTGCCACGTCGTTCCTGTGGTATCGTGGAGAACAGCGTGTCCATGAAGAAGGGGTCCATGATTGCGTAGCCCGCCGACGCCGTGGCGGCGGCCATGAGCGCGATCCACGTTCTGCGGGCTAGACCCAGCATTAGGTCCGCCAGCGCTACGAACCCCATCCCTAGCGCAAGCATCGTTGCACCGCGCTTCCTATCGATGCCCATGACAAACGGCGAGATTACGACCACGGGCAACGCCGCGAACGTTTCGTAGAGCGCTAGACCTAGCAGAGGGTTCCCCGAGATCTTCATGAAGAGGTTGGCAACGACCAGCGGTTGACATAGCTCGAAAGCCATTCCGAAGAAGATCACCGCCAGCAACATTCTTGCGAAACCCCTTACCATCCCTCGAGGGAATAGCTGCGAAACCTCAAGCTTCTTCGCACCCGTTCTCGGCAACCATACTAGGGCCAGAACTCCTAACGCGATCGATGCGAAGGAGAATAGACACAGAGAACCCACCTGCCCCTCCACGCTTCTCACGAAAACCGTTAGCACGTACCCTATCACTGGATACGTAACGAGTTGAACGAGGTAAGGGATCAGGTTGTGCATGGCAAACGCCCTCTCCCGAATCTCGTCGGGGTAAACGTCGTATTCGTAAACTGCGAAGACAGGGTAGAACCCCCTTGCCAACCTCTCGATAACAGCCGCTACAGCTACGAGCATGACCACGTCTGCTAAGAACCCGTACATGTATACAAGATACGCCGTGCCCTCGATAAATGATATTATCGCTATGAATAGCACGGGCTCCACCCTATCAAGAACCTTGCCCACGACCACGTTGAGGAAAGCCGCTGCGCTCGACGCAATCGTCAGAATGGCTCCAGCCTCAACGACGCTCAACCCCTTGACTAACATGAGGTACGGCACTAGTATCCACACGAACAGCACGGGCACGCTAAGAGCTTGGAACAGGATGTACCTCCTAGCCGCGATAGGGAGCCTACTCCACAAATCAGCAACGTGCTTAAACACCGAAGATCTTCGCAATCCCTTCACCTCGCAAACTCCCATCGAAAGTGGAAACGCTGCGCTCCAACGCGCATAAGAGTTGGTATCTGATAAGAAATTGGGGAGCTTGCGCTCGTCCTGTACCTGGCTAATCACGTGACGAAGATACCTCGATCCGCAATGGCGTAGCGGGGTGCACGCTTCGTGGGTAAGGTGCTTCGAGTTAGAGGAGTTGAGCTCACATCGATGCACTGGCTCGTGACTGAATTAGCTGAGCTCTGCAGAGAGACAACATTATCAGCGCATTGCTACGCTGTCTACCACCTTTTACACGATCCCAGCGAAACCGAGATAGTGCTGAAGACCTCGGGAAGAGAGATTGAGTCCTACATCCTCGTATGGCGCGGATCGAGGTTGAGCATAACCGATGTGTACGAGATCCATGTGTGGAGCCTCGACGAAGAGGTGTTGAACGAGGTATCCATATCCCCTAACACGAGAGCCGATGTACAGCTATACTGTGATCCGCTCACCGATGTTCACCTCATAATCGAGTGGTTAAGGAAGCTAGGCTTCAAGAGGTTCGCCACCGAGAAGTTCCACGACATGATTTGTACGCCTAAGAGCTTCAGACCGAGCCCTCTCGAGAGGATCGCTATCAGACTAAGCAGTAGATATGCATCTCTGTACAGGGATTTAGAGCTAGAGAGGGGAGTTGAGATAAGCCTTGAAGAGGCTAAGGAGGTCTTAGAGACGTACACACACTACGGCGTGATTATCAACAATACCTTAGCTTCTGTGGCAGCAAGGTACTTAACGCTTCCATGGATACACGTGGTAGGAGGTGTATACACGAGGAAGGGGTTTAGGGGGAGAGGCTACGCCAAGGCCGTGGTCTCAGCGCTAACAAGAGAAGCGTTGACATCGGGGGCTATCACAGGTCTCCACGTCGAGGTAGGTAACGAGTCTGCGATTAGGGTGTACGAGGACCTCGGCTACCGGATCCTCAGGACGAGGACATGGATCTTCGCATATCCGTGAGCTCGGCACCATACAGGAGCTCTGGAAGAGATGTCTACATCGAATCCCGGGGATTGCATTGGGGTAAATCGATTTCGATGCTGTTCTCCGCGAACCACCGATTCAGCGCTATATTCTCGCTAGAACCTCGATTAGTGATTGCACCACCTCTTTCTCTACCCTAGCCATCATATCATCGTCGCTGTACATAGTCCACTTCTCTCCATAGAGCTCGTCCGTAACGACGTGAGCTATTCCGAGCTCAACACCTCTATACATCGCAATAGCCATCAACGCCGTGCTCTCCATATCGACGGCGAGCACACCTTCGGAGCTGTACTTCCTCACCTTATCCCTCGTCTGCCTAAATATAGCGTCGGTCGTCCATATACCACCAACGTGGAGATTCACACCGAGCTCTCGAGCTACGGATCTAAGCGTTTTCTCGATAATCTTAGACACGTTCTCGCTAAGTTTTGGAACAGTTCTTGGGGGCAGATAGTGATAGCTTGTGCCCTCCTCTCTAACACCCCACGTAGGCACCACTAGGTCGTAGATCTTCACGGAGGGGTGTATGGCTCCGCAACCACCGAAGAGGATGAACTTCCTTACGCCAGCAGCGATCAAGAGCTCCATAGCCATGGCCACAGCTGGCGCGCCTATGTAGGTTCTGTAGATACATACACTAGCATCGCCGTACCTACCCCGAACACCTCTTAAAGCGGGTATCTTCATCTTAGGCTCCTCGACAACATCTCTGAGAACCGCTTTTGCGTATTCCAGGGGCCGAGTCCATAGAACGAGGAGGCATCTGCCGCAGAGATGTTCCAAACCCTCCATCTCTGCCCAATCCTTTGGCGTGATGACTGGTTCCTCCTTTCCCATCATTATCATTTCACGGACCCTAGGCTAGCGGTAAGCAACGGAGGTTTAAGTAAGTTAACCTATGGAGGAGAGCCGTTAGCTTGGAATATTTCGGGGTGCGTAGACGGAGATCGTTAACCCCTTAGGATCCGTAGCTACGGTGATCGACTCATACGGTTCTGCGTACACCTTATCTATGTACGAAGCCATTCTATGAGCATCGGATAGAGTGTTGTGCGCCAGGATTAACGCACCGGGTTTTAGATAAGGTTCTAACGCCTCGAGATAATGGCGGTACTCATCTTTCCACCCATCTATGAATACGTAGATAACGTCTCTCAATCCTCTTCGATACTCCTTGGCATCTACGCACATCAACTCAGCGTAGCTCTTCAATCCAATCGATTCGAGAAACGTCCTTGCTCGCTCAATTCGTTCACAATTGATATCCATAGAGATGACCTTAGTCCCTACTTCCTTAGCTACCTGAGCAAGCCAAAGCGTTGAAAACCCTCTTCCGGTGCCGATCTCAATAAGCACCCCCTTTCTACGGGATGCAACGAATTTCGCCGTTACGTATATCATCGCTGCGGTATTGTAATCCACCGGGTTGGGTCCATAGATAAACGACTCGCGGTACACCTCCACGCTCTTCTTAAAGAAGTTCTGATCGTAACCACGTTTAATAGATACAATAACACCACCGTCTATGGGAAGAATGGTTTTTACGAAACCTAGCGAACCAAGCTCCTTAAATACATGAGCTCCACGATGAATGCTTGCACACACATCGAGTAGTATTAGAAGCGCATTGCTACCGAGCTTCTTAGCAACTACATCAAGGGGTTCCTTAGTCCAGAGCTCGGAGCTACACACAACGATATCCATTCCATCTCCAAGCAGGCCCGATGCGCACATCCCTGGGAGATGAACTATCCTCGCAATCACGCCATCCATTCTAAGGCTCTTGCTCAAGATCTCTAGGAACGTATCTAGGTTGTAGTAGCTAGCTACATGCATAGACATGGTTAACGCCTCCACCCTACGTAGCTACCGTACACGTTTACCCACGGTCTTCGTCAAGTTTTTTGTTCAGGAGCTTAGACTCTCGCTCTTTCTCTACTCTCATCGTTTAAGAAGCTTGAAGTAGCTCTTCAGCGTGGGCCAGTTGAGGTATATGTGTATTACCGCAAGTCCTGATATTACGAAGCCAGCGTAGGTATGAACTTCGTCGACTACGTTCGTAGGCACCCAATCCACTACTCTGTACAGCACGTTGGTGATCTTCAGGAAGAGTATGGTTCCTGAGGCGAACACGAGCATCGATGCTAGGAACAGTGCCATTGAAACTATTCTCTCTTGATCCACACGGTGTTCATCGCCTTCCCGTTCCCACGCTCCGCGCTTTGAAGACCAGACGTACATATGATTATCGCTAAGACGCTCATCCTAGAGAGTCGAGCTTAAGACCCATCCCATCTCTTCGGAGGATCTCTACGAGAGTTGTGAAAAATTTGATACCTAGACAAAGATCGTCTATCTATGCTTAACCGATCACGATATACGGAGGCAAGCAGAGAAGTCAGGAACTAAATTTGATGGCACTGCGTTAGGTTACGCGATCGAAGTAACCTGAAAAGGTAAATGCAGAGGCTACGAATTTCGTAAATGTTTGTGGAGGGTGTAGAGCTGCGGCATACAGAGTGTATGGCGATGCCTTTGCAGAAGATCAGTACTGCTTCAAAGAGCTACTTTGATGAAGAGCGCAGGGTTAAGAAGCGAATCTACGATTCGCTGACGAAGCTAGGTAAGCTGAACGCTGTTGTCGATGTTGGTTGTGGGGAATCTACTAGGGCCATTCTATCTAGCGTCGAGAGCGGCTTCGTGATGTGCATCGATGTTGAACCGAAGAGGATAGACGTCGATTCTAGGGAGAGACTCGATGTTGTGCAGGCCGATGCTAGGTACCTACCGTTGAGAAGCGATTGCTGCGACGCGATAACCTTCATCTTCACGCTACACGAGATCAACCCCCAAGCCCACAGAACCGTTCTGTCAGAGGCTCGTAGAGTCGCCAAGTACGTGGTTATAGCTGATCCATCTCCTCACGGAGTCGAGCTCTACGAGAAGTTTCGACGGATCTACAGCGAGGCTATGAGATCTATCGGACGCTTCGAAGAGTACAGAGACAAAGAATACTGGGACGCTTTGATGAGGAGCGCTGGTTTACGGATAGCATTTGAGGAGGTTATCGAGTGGAGAGCTGCCGTACCAAGAGAAGTCCTGAGTAACATCATTAAGAATATCGTGGAAGAATGGAAATGTCTAGGCGTTGACCGTGGATACATCGAAGAGCTTAAGAGCATCCTCTATTCGGATAAAGAGTTCAGATGGTCAAGTATATCTTTGCTAATAGGAATAAACGATACTGCGAAAAGTTCTACAAAGATTGATGAATCCAGAGAGAAGCCATCGATTGAACAAGGGGTAACCGTATAACTACCTCGGGTATCAACATCCGTGAACCATGCTAAGTAAGTTACGTCAATGATTATAATGATTATCCTGTGGCGGGCCCGCGGGGATTTGAACCCCGGACCTCCGGCTCCGGAGACGAGCACTTATAAACCTCTGCCCCATGATGATGGCTATCGCATAGAAGAATACTGATAAGA
>JALWBS010000025.1 GCA_027037025.1 Desulfurococcales archaeon
GTACGTAGATTAGGTACGCCTTCATCCCCAGCTGTCTGAGCCTCACCACAGCGTAACCCCTACTGATATCCACCTTGATTACGTCTGCGTTGAGGGTCTCGGCAAGGCTGAGGAATATCTGTGCTAACCTGCCTCTTCCCTCCCTCAGAGCCTTGCTCACGGCCTGCTTGCTAATACCCAGCTTCTCAGCTACTTCGACTTCTCGAAGACCCTTGCCGTAGACGAGCAGAATCACCTCCTCCATTCTAGGAGGTAGCCTAAGCATTCCTAGCCATCACCTCGAGGATCCGCTTAACAAGCCTCTTCGCATCCTCAGCACTCGGGGTGCCAACGGCGTAGAACCTGCCATCGCTCGACTCCACGATCACTACATGCCGCTTCCCACCGAGCGTAGCGTAGAGCGCTATCGCTAGGGTTAGAAGCACTACGCTGATGAAGAACCTCGCGGATGTCGATAAGCTCGAGGATAGAGCTCCCCACCCGGTGATTGCTATAGCGAGACCTATCGAGATCCATACGAGGCCTAGGATAACCATGGCCCCGATAACGAACCTCCTATAGCTATTGGCAGTTAGCACCGTGTGTACCTGAATCATGATCCCTAGGAATGTGGGTACCAATAGCATTGGTAGATGCGTTGAGTCGAGGTGAGGAGCTTCGATAGCTAGGTAGGTAAGGGGTACCGCTATCAGAGCGAGGGATACGAGTAGAGGTTGCTTGAAGTACCTCACCAAAGCACCCTATTCAACTCCTTGACGTCGAAGACCTTCACAACATCCCTAACCACGTAGCGCATCACCACAACGGGAAAGCCGTAGCTAAGAACAACACCATCGCTCGTAACATCCACACTCCTCCCCGCCGAAAGCAGGGTAAGTACTAGGCCTAGAGCGAGTGAAGGAGCTAGGATCGCAACGCTGTTGATTAGCGTAGCGATGATCCCGATCGTGAAGCACATCATCGATAAACTCGCTAGTATAGCCGGCAATCCGCTGTACGGTAATGGCCAACACCTACTCACTAAAGTACCACCCAGTAAACCTACCTAGGTTTACCTATATATACCTAGATGAGCTCTAGATCCAGGTCAGCGACTCAGCTTAGCTAAATATCTCTGGCTGAGATGCGGATTGCTTGAGCTTAAACGCTAGGAATGGGTGGGTGGATCGTGGAGCTCATACCCATCGTTAGCAAGGAGGCGTACCTAGCCGCTGCCATACACGACCTGATACACATCCCCTACTCACCAGCTCATTCCATACCCCACGCTCTCTACCCCAGCTCCCTAGGTCCATTGCTATACGTAGCGTATCGCATTGAGAGGCATGGGCTGTGGGGAAAGCTGTTTAGGTACCTCGTCGGGGTGGAGCCGCTCATCGATGAAGAGATTGCTTCGATCATAAACGAGCTGAGGAGTATCGGTGTATAGATGGAGCGAGATCGAGACGATTCTCATAAGCATCAGCGAGAGGATTCGTACTCTATACAATGGTGTGAGGAGTAGGGTTGTGGAGTGTATAGAGAGGGTGTTTGGATTCGAACGCTTCTTCACAAAGCTCTTCGTAATCCACGGCTTCAACCCTACTCCACACGCATCCTACGGATCCGTGCTGCACCTCGATGATGAGGACATCGTCGTCGCGATCTACGTCAGCGACGCTCATGGGGAGAAGCATGCGCTTGACGTGGTCATCCATGAGTTACTGCATGGACTCGTTAGGCTGAATGGGGTAGAGCTTGAGCATGATGTTGAGGAGCTGATCATAGATATCTCAGCACCCGAAGGATACCTCTCGAAGATGATAGGGCTCGTAAACGAGGTTAGGGTTAAGCTAGAGGATCTTCTTCACGCTCTTCAAAATCCCCAACGGATCGAGCAATACAGACAGCTCTTCAACTCGTTGGTTGAGTACTACGAGAAGAGGATGTACGAGAGGATCAACGTGCTTGATTGGGTAAGTATGAGGATGCGATGATGCTATCCCTACGAGTTGCAGAATTCGATGCTCCGTGTCTAGATGAAGATCGTGAAGAGGTTCGGCTCGATCCTCGGGATTAACGCATCGAGTTATCACTGTTATGCACGAGCTCAGTGTTGGAGACTGGTTCTCAATGATGAGCGGGCTGGCATCGCTGAGTGGTGATGTGCGCTTAGGATGCTGATCCGCTCCTCACCTTCTTGAAGAGTATCGGTGCCTCAACCACTCTGTAGCTGCTCCAAGCACCCATTCTGAGGTCTTCGACCGATCTTATCTCGAAGCCTAGCGCTTTTGCAACTCTCTCCGCTGTGTTAGGCATGAATGGTTGTAGGAGTGTGGTTCCGATTCTGACGCATTCCAACGTGTTGTAGAGCGATCTCCTAGGCGCTTCCTCTCTCCATGGCTCGGTCTTGTTGAGGTAGGCGTTGGCTTCCCTAAACACGTCGAAGATCATGATCAGCGCTTCGCTGAACTTGAATGCGTTGAGCAATTCCCTCGTCTTTTCAACGCGTTCCCTAATCTTCGCCTCGAGCTCCCTATCGATCTCCGTAGCTTCGACGATTCCACCGAGCTTCTTCTGAGCAAGTACACCGACTCTCCTAACTAGGTTGCCGTAGATATCGGCGAGCTCGGTGTTGTAGGCGGAGTCGAGCTGCTCCACGCTGAACTCCACGTCCTTGTCTAGGCTCGAGAACCTCATGAGTAGGTACCTAACCGGGTCGGCACCGCCATACCTATTCACTAGGTAGTCTATCGAAACCACGTTGCCTGCGCTCTTCCCTATCTTAAGCCCCTTCAATGTTATGAATGCGTGGACAACCACTTTCCTAGGCGGTGGAAGGTCTATAGCTGCTAACACAGCGAACCACACGGCTGTGTGGAACCACAGAATGTCCTTTCCTATCACGTGGTGCACAACGTTCCAGAACCTGTTGAACCTCTCGTGATCCTCGTCGTAGCCGAGAGCCGATACGTAGTTGAGGAGAGCATCTATCCAGACGTATATCGTGTGATTAGGGTCCCACGGAGCTTCGACTCCCCAGTACACACGTGTTTTCGGTCTGGTTATCGATATGTCCCTTAAGCCATCCCTCTCGATCTTCGACAGAACCTCCTTAGCGTAGAACCGCGGGTAGACAATGTCTTTCGAGAGCTGCTCCTTCACGTAGTTCTCGAAGCTAGACAACTTGAAGAAGTAGGTCTCTTCCTCGATGAGCTCCAGGGGCTTTCTATGGGTTGGACAGAGCTTCTTACCACCCTCCTCGATGTACTCACCAGGTGCGTAGAAAGCTTCGCAGCTCGTGCAGTACCAACCTCTGTAAACCCCTTTGTATATCAAACCCCTGCTGTAGATCTTGCTCAGAGCCTTCTTCACGGTCTCGACGTGGTCCTCGTCCGTGGTCCTTATGAACCGGTCGTAGGATATGTTTAAGAGTCTCCAGTACCTCTTGAACACCTCGGCCATCCTATCAACGAAGGTCTTGGGATCCAACCCCTTCTCCTCAGCGGTCTTCTGAAGCTTGAGCCCATGCTCGTCCGTCCCCGTTAGGAAGAAGACCTCGTCTCCGCACAGCCTCCTCCACCTAGCGATGACGTCCGCCATTATCGTGGTGTAGGCGTGGCCTATGTGAGGCTCAGCGTTGGGGTAGTATATCGGCGTCGTTACGTAGAACGTGCCCACGATGCGCACCTACGAATGTGGGTCTGGCTAAAGCCTTTAACCCTTAATAACGCTATAGAGGGTCGCATGATGAGTTGTGGTGGCCACTGAACCGTGATGATCAACCGCCGCACTGAGAACTATTAAAGCCTCTTCTCGGAAGACCCGAGGTGGTGAAGGGAATGCCTAGCGCAAGGCCGTGCCCAGTCTGCGGAAGAGGGATGTTTAGGTACAAAGCGCTGCTCGAACACATAAAGAGGTACCACGGCTGGTACTTCCAAGAGTTTCTAGTGCCCAGAGGCTCGGGTAAGGGTGGTAAGAAGAAGAGGAAGAAGTAGCGAAGAGCGTACCACAGGCGTAGCACGCTTTGGACAAGCGCTCGTTCTCAACCTGTTTCCGTACTCAATACCAATCGTATTGAGGATCTAGAACCAACTTTTTGAAGAACATCTCTCGCCTACACATCTTCCCACCATTTTGATGAGCATAGCATACCCTTAGATACGTTA
>JALWBS010000026.1 GCA_027037025.1 Desulfurococcales archaeon
CTCAAAACCGTGTTCAGCAAGAGTATCGAATTCCCGAGAAGATTCGCGAGGCGATGGAGCTGAGCAAGTCGATAGCGTTGGTGGAGCAGCGCTAGAGCAAGGAGCTTAGGCACGCTTCAGAGGTCGTTGAAGAGGGCTAAGCTTAGCTTCGCCTGTCTAGAGATCCGGTTCGTTGATTGTGATAAGGCTCTGAAGCAGGTTGAGGAGCTTGTTGAGAGGGGTACGCACTTCGTCAACGATATCCATGGTTCTGAAGGTGTTGGTGCGGATAAAGCCGAGATCTACGTGAAGACGCTGCTCAACCTCGTCGAGTATCCACCGACTAGCTATGAAAGGATCGTTGTTTTGGTTACGTCTAGCGGAGGTGTGTCTACTCGTAGCGTTGTACTGCTGAGCAGATCCATAAACAAGTGCGTTGAACGTGTCTAACTGCTCGGCGTATTGAACCGGTTGCGGAGCTCCATGGACAAGCCTATGAGTTTCCGTATCGATGGTTTTGAGGAGCTTCTCGTCGACGGTCTCTTCGTAGTAAAGCTTCGTAGTACCGCTCGAGCAGAGGTTCGAAGTCTAGGAACTCCTTTACTATCCTAACCTCGAAATCGACCCTTCTCTCGGGATCTCTATCGAGGATGGGAATGCCTTTAGCAACGATTTCGTAGGCGAGGGTCAGGGGTGCTTTGTTGAGATGCACTAGATCGACTCGCGTACCGAGAGCGTCCTCCAGCTCGTTGAGGATCTCGACGAACTCTCTCCACGTCAAGTCCCTGCTGGTGTAGATAGCTACATCGACATCGCCCTTAACACCGCGTTCCCCACGCGCTTTGGAGCCGAAGATGTATGCGAAGATTATGAAGCTCCTCTTCTCAAGAACCTTCCTAACCCTATCAACGAGCTCACCAAGCCCAGCCCCATCCCCGGGATCGAGGTTCCTCTCATGGATGAAACCACTGATTCTCTCCACGATCCTCTCCAACTCCTCGACCTCGCTCAACGCCTCAAGAATCTTCTCTGGATCTAGCTGTGCATAGCCATGAACCAGGATGTTTCTGAAACCTATCCACAGCTCGAATCTCCTAGCCTCATCCTCTCCAAGAACCCCGTTCTCCCCGAGAATCCTAGCTATATCGCGATACCTCTCAGGTTTACGTAAGCGAAGTACTGAGCATAGCCTCGCACCAACATCGATGAGAGCCTCGATAGCTAAGTGGAGATACCTCTCGATAGCACCCCGAAGCACGGGATCCCTCAACGACTCTACGCCCACAACCCTATTGCGCAACCCCTTGAGAACCCCCACGTAGTTCAAGGCAATCGCTAACCTCTCCCTCAAAATCACGATTCAGCACCTACCCAAAGCTATGCCCAAGCCTTCGATAATTTCAACACTCTAAGCTTTATTCTAAGCATCTCATCTCGCTGCTACAATGCCAACGCGGTAAATCGTTCTCGTCGTGAGGAGCTTACCTACTCACGATCTTGACTAAGTCTCTGGGTGTTAAAATGATGTTCTCCACTGGATACCCGCTGCTCTTCAGAAAGTCTATGAATTTGTAGTCTATCGTTAGCCACGGTATTCCGAGAACCCGCGCTGTTGCATAGTGTAGAGCGTCTATGTAGTCCCTATGACCCTTGTCATAGATCTCGACAGCATCGATGAATGCCTGTGGAGGAGGTTCGAGAACCCTGGTAGGTGTTTCTAATCGCTTCGATTCCGAGCCTCACCCTATCGAGCTTCTTCCTATCGACGATCCTCAGAACCTTCCACAGAGCTTCCAGCAACGCTATCTATAGATAACGAACCTCGAGCTTCCTAAACATGGGTATGACCTCCATAACCTCCTCCTCAACCTCGATACCGAGTGCCGGTAGGAGAAACGACGTATCCACGAGAACACTAGCTCTTCCCGAAGTACTTCTCCTGCTCCTCAAGACTCGTAGCCTCCAACTCCTCGATACCCACCCTAGCAATCTTCTCGCCCCTTGATAGAGAACGTGATGGCGTCGGGTACGGGCTTCAGCACCACGTATCCATCCCTAAGCTCTAGCACGAGCTCCGAGCCATCGTCAATACCAAGAGCTTCCGCCCACAGCCTTCGGAATAACTATGGTCCTCTCCCTACCCACACGAATCTTCATAACCAGACCCACGAACATCAACCAGACCATTATAGAGTTCCAGAGTTGTTAAGCTTAGTCAGAAATGGAACTCGGTTCATAGCCTACGCACAGGTATCGATAAGCTTGAAATCGATAGTGAATGAAAAACGACGATTACCTGCGAAGTCTAGCATCTTATTAGGTAATTGACTGCGAGATCTGTATCTAAAGATGTTGTTCGAGCCATAGAACTTAGGACTTCCCAAGGCATAGAACTTGAGCTCCACAGCCTTTTAAAGCATATTCTTAGCGATGAATTTGAGGAACGTTATTCTAGAATCGATTAAGGCTATGCCTAGGCTATGGGATTACGTTCAAACGCGGTGGGATGACTAAGCGTATTAGTGACGAGCTTCGATTCCTCATGCATTCATAGAATAGAGTTGTTTAAGGATCGTGTCCTGAATAGGGAAATAGGACGAGTACTCAGCAACTTGCTGATTATCGTATATTGACGGTTCATAGACGAAACTCAGCGTAACTCACACATGTCTACAGATTCGTTTGAGTATGTAATTACGTCATGCACTATTAATCCCCATCAGCGTTTGCTAGAGCTATGCGGTGAGCACAATGTACTGAAGAACTTGTTTAGGTATATGCAGAGGGAGCGTCTTCCTCTTTCCCCTCTTACTGTACATGCGGTGTGGATATCGGCTAGGATCACACAACCGGTCAAGAATCTTGCAATTGCAAGATGCCTATGCCCAGCTAAGCTCGCTAGTTGCTGGAGTTTCTGCGACGCTTCACTAGGTCTCCCAATGATATTCATGACCTCTTCATCGAGCTTGCGAACAGCATCTACATCGAGTTCCACCTCGACTTCAATACCCAGGATCTTTGAAACCTTACTTACAGCGTCTCTAAGCGTATCCGCAAGTTCTACACGAATTCTAAAGAGATTCCTTGGGACTCGACCTATGGATTCCTTGAAGTTGTAAAGCCTATCAATCGGCAAACCCATGGCCTGATGATGCGATAGGACAGCTTGAACTATTATCTTCTTAGTGTAGCTCCACACTTCCTCTATACCACACTTTAGCATTGCTGCAACATCTTCAATGATGTTTCGAGGAACATGAATGTGGTCGAGGATCTCGTTAGCAATGATCGCGGAAAACACTTCGTGAGCAAGGTAGCTGCACGAAGCCTTCGAATCCTCCTTGTGATACCTAGTGCATCTTTGGTAGATCTCGAGAGCTTTACCAACGTCGTGGAGAAGACCAGCTAGTAAACCTAGGTAAGCTATGCAGTGGTTGTTCCTAACGATCTGTAGGTACGTGCGTATGGCGACATCGGCTAAGTGATCCTCGAGGTACTCAACTACCTTGACCTCGTCACCCTCCCTATATGCGAAGGCTGCTAGCTTAGACAAGACCCTTCACCTCGTCGTAAACATCCTCCGCAAGAACGAAACCATCGAAACTAACGCGAAGAGGCTCGCTATACCCACGACTCTCCCTTAAGTACTTCTTCAATCGGGTAACGATGATTCTGAGCTTCGTAAGGGGCTGTCTCTCTAAATGCTCGAGTATTTCTTCAGCCTTTCTCAGCGTTAATGATAGCTCTACAATCTCCTCTTTACTGCTAACACTGCCTTCGCCGAGGGTCACGGTGAACCTCAGCTTCTTCAGATATCCCTCCCTAGCTAATCTCTTTGCGTACCAAAGCGGTGTCTCGACAATGTCGTCGAACCCCATGTACTTCACGATTAGGGGTGCCCTAAGCGCGTTCCTAACGAGGCTACCTCCATACAGCTCGTCGAACTCCTCAATCCTTTCCCTAAGCCTTTCCCTCGCTAGGGGTGCGAACAGAATGAAGTTCAGGATCTCGTTAGACCCGTCCTCAACATCGTCGAGCAGCTGCTCCAACGCGTTCTCGGGCACGGGCTTTAGCAAGAGCTTGTACACTGTGCACTTCTCCGGAGCGCCGTACCTCCAATCAACCTTGCTCCCGCACTTCGCCACGAGATCCCTCAGCTCCTCCGCGAGATCCGAACACTCAACGCCGTAGATTCTTCTGCACGCACGTACGGCATTCTCAGATGCTGAGATAACCACCAATCCCTCTCGGATTCCGTGTCTAAGCACACGACCGCAGCGCTGGATAAGCGATGCCGTAGGGGCTACGTCGCTGACCAGAGCATCGGCATCGAGATCAATCCCAGCCTCCACAACCTGCGTAGCCACCACGACAAACCTGTGCCTACCCCTCATCAACTCCCTGATCCTGGCGGAAACCCTTGAGCGGTGTAATCGAGACATTCTGCCGTGTACGAGGAGAACCTCGTATCCACGAGCTTCGCAAACCTCGCGACACCTCTCGTAGGTGTTCACGGCTCGCTCCACGGTGTTGAGAACAACGAGTATCCTATCGAAACGCTCGTCTCTACAGAGCCTCGTCACCACATCGCTGGGCTCGGTACCTACGATCTCCGTCTTCAAAGCATTCAAATAGTTCTCCACGTAGTCAGAGGCTCTACTCTCAACATCTACGAAATCGATGCGCTGCGGAAATCTCTTCGAGAACTCGTCGCGTATCCAACGACTCGAGGCGAGTACCATGCGAAGCGCATCGATGCCAACCGCTTTGCTAAGCACGTAGAGAGCGTCGGGAGTCATCGTAGCCGTGGAGTACAGCACCCTGGTGCCTAGGTACTTCGTCAAGAGCTTGGTGATTGCCGCTACGAAGCTCCACGCCTTAACCTGATCATCGCTGCTAGCATTAGTGGTGGGCGAGACGTCGGGGGCTAGGAGATGGATCTCGTCGTAGATGTTTAGGCTCTGAGCCGCTATAGCTAGAGACGCGTCTGGATGACCATAGCTAGCATAGACGATCTCGGGAATCGGTGCTAGAGCCAACGAGAGCGAGTAGCTATCATAGGTCGTCACCACGTAGCGATGAACCATGTAAGGATCGTGATCAACCCACTCAACGTTCCCAATCTCTCTCCTCAGGATCTTGATGGGGTCGATAGCTTCACAAGAATCACC
The DNA here is from genome assembly GCA_027037025.1 of Desulfurococcales archaeon. Classification (GTDB taxonomy): domain Archaea; phylum Thermoproteota; class Thermoprotei_A; order Sulfolobales; family Ignisphaeraceae; genus JAADCV01. Next base: position 5,151 of record JALWBS010000026.1, read on the forward strand.
GCGTCTCTCATAAGCTATGCACTCGACCCCAGCCTGATAACCAACGATATCCCGACCCAAGGCACACGCCAAATCAACCACGAGATCCTCAACGAGAGACCTCATAGGCAGCACGTGTATTACACGCGTAAACCTCTTCACCACCTCCCTCCTATGCATAGCAAATCTAGACTTCCCACTACCCGTAGGGGCGACAGCTACACAGATCACACTATCTTCGATACATCGAACAATACCATTCTGAATATCCTCCCTAACTTCGCGAGGCAAAACCATACAATCACCTCAACGCACGTATACAGGCCTGAACTCGTGAGGGAGCTCAGGATCTTCTCGAAGAAACTTCAGTTTTTCAAAAAGCCCTTCGTCCGACGTAACGATAAAGACGTTGTTGCTGTTTAGATTGTAGTACAGAGCTGTTATGACGATGTGTAGATCGTTATCAACAAGCTTTCTAACTAAATTACTCCTCGAAACCCTTGAACCAACGGTTCTGCAGACCTCGTTGAAACGCACATCATTCATGAAGAGATCCACTCTCCGTGCGTTACCGTACCTCAAACTCCTATCCCTACATATGTTAGGCAACAACCTTTCGAGAATAAGCGGTTCGAATTCGAACATGCGGACCTTAACATGCAACGCCATTGCTCTACAAAAACTCATGAGGTTACTCACTACGGTTCTCAAGTCCTCTTTCAGAGCCTTCCTCTCATCCTTGCTTAGCGAAGACACGAAAACTAACTTCGTACGCAACCCCGCTCTCAACGACTGTATGATCTCGTTACACACCGTGTTATAGATCTTATTACGCACCTCGTCCTTCCCACTTCCCGAGCGCGCCTTGAGTAATGCTTCAAGGAATTCATTTAGAAAACTAGTATCGAGAATAACTAGGAGGTTTCTACGTTTCAAACTCGGTTTCCCTTAAAGTCTTGATGAATTCTCGGTACCACTCTCTCAGCATGATCATCCTCTTTTCAAGCTCGCGAAGTCTCTCAATATTGAACCTCTCAAGAATCTCATCATACTCGACAGGTATTGGTTTAAAGCCTCGGCACTCCTCATCGTATCTAAACTCGTAGATCCTTACATCCACCTCGACATCCTCGAAATTCTTCAAAGCCTCGAGCCCCACAACGAGGTCTTCACGATGTGTTGATATGACTATGGACAAGCGCTGATTAACGATCTTTGCTAGCAATAGGGGTAACGCATAAACCATCACCGTATCTAGACTAGCCTCGGGTTCGTCTAAGTACAATAGTGTATTGAAGTTCTCCGCGGATAACACCGCCGATGATAAACTTGTGAGAAGAATGGAAATTAGGGTCTTCAATCCCTTACTGAATAGGTCTTCAGGAACTTCTGCATTCCCAACCCTAAGTACAATACCTTCCCTATCCATGGATAGATCCAATTCGGGTTTCGTATAACCGCTGAGTGATAAACTATTTTCCAATGCCTTAATGAAACCTTGGTATAGGAACCCTAGCTTGAATCCTAGCTTCGAGATTACCATGTAGATGTCTCTTCTACTCAGCAATTTGTTTACGAACCGCGAGAAGGGCGATTGGTTACTCCATAGATCGTTGTATGGATCAATCAATGCCAACCCTATGAGCCGTTCTCTGCCCGTGATTTCAATCTCGAAATTCTTTAATCTATCTCGATTCTCATCATCGACGCCTACGGGTAGCGAACCTCTAGCTTTGATGGATGCACTACCGAATGCAATCTCGGTATCCATGTTTAGTGAGGCTCTCTTAAACCGGTAGTACGTTGAGAATGCGTTGTTCAGCATCATTGCACCGATATACCTCAGAATCCTTTCCCAGGGACTGAGGTCTGGCCATATTTCGCGTAGAGTCATGGGCTCCTCGACGACCTCCTCCCTGTCATTCACCTTCTTGATCACGACGGATTCTGCTATGTCTAGGGGGTCTGAACCCATTACTATGGATACGAGGTCTAGGAAGTCTCTAGCTCCGAGGATGTGGCAAAGATGCTCGTGGTTTACAGCGATTCCATGGATTGTGAGGAGCGTCGTTGTTGCGAGGCCTAGCATTGTCTTTCCTGAGATGTTGCTTCCGTAGAACAGTATCATGCCACGCATTGGAATCTCTATGCTAGCATTTCGGAGAGGTCCGAGCTCTCGTACCTCGATCCTGAGTACGTTAGTCACTTAACACACCCGTTACGTGAAACAAATCGTTGGGAGTACTTTATTTCGTGAGTATCGTTACGAGTGTACGAATCGATTTCCATAGGCCTTCTCTAACGTCTTTCGAGGGTTCGAGTACTGCGTCTGCTAAGCTCATCTCTAGTGCTTGGGCCGCGTTGCTCATAGATCCTATGACTTCGGCTCTCAATCCGGTTCTGTAGTCGCTTAGGAGTCTCATCATTCTGTAGAGCGTGTCTAGGAGTTCGTGCTTCCTACCCTCGATGAAGGAGTGCGCGAGTGCTCTAACGCCTACCCACAGCTCTTGAGCGCTGCTGTTCGTGGATCTCGATGCTATGTCGAGGCTCGCTACGATGAGGAGTCTCAACAGCTTCAGTACCCTGTCGAGATTTTCGACGCCTAGCTCTCTCGAGAAGCTCTCTACGATCCTGGCAACGGTGCTTATCTCGCTCAGCGATATCTGCACGTTCCACAACGGGAAGAATCTTCGTCCCGTAACCCCCAGGGCTAAGTGGTTTAGAGCTACGTTGCTGGGTGGCGAAACCCTGAACTGTTTCCGTAGCTTCTCGAGCTCTTCGAGAAGCTTGATTATCGAGACGAGCCTAAGACCCTCGTAATCCCTTAGCCACACCCTGAACCCTATCCTTAGAATATCCTTGCGTAGAGCTCTATAGAGACTCTTCACGAGCTCTGCTTGCGCTGTCGTGATGCTCCCTGGCTCTAGGCTGAGGAGCGTGAACATGTAGGTGTTGGTGACTCCACGTTCGTAGCCCGTTTGGAGTGCTAGGAGGAGTGCGTAGAGAAGCCCCGTCACGGGAGCCGCGGCTCTATAGTCTATCCTTCCAATGTCTGGCCTACCCCTCTTCCTATCGCTCAGACCTCCAAACCTACCGATCTCGTAGAAAGCTTCGCTCTTTATGATCACGGGCACGGGATGATCATCGCCGCCGAGGGATATCTTGAACACGCCTCGACTCACGGAGATGCCTACGCTCTGCAGAGCTCTTCCAAGAGCTTCGAGATCCCTGCCAACGATCCTCACCAGCTCGTCGTAGAGCTTAGGCCTAGCCTCAGCCCTTAGGGAAGGCACCGATAGACCGGCTTTAGCGAAGAGGTCGCCTATGGTGCCACCATCCGTTCCCGGGCCTCGGCCAAAGATGAGGGGTAGGGCTCCGTACACATGCTCCAAGCCCCACATCGCAGGTTTTTCTAGTGCGCGCACGAGGCTCTTCACAACCCTCCTCTGCTCCACGTCGATGCTCATCGAGAGAAAGCCTTCTTCTCTACGAACCTCGGCCTCGACCTCGCCCAGCTGAGGCAGTGCGTGGATCGCTAGCGTTGCGACTAATCCCGATGCTAGAGGCGTTGGGGGTAGGGCTATTCTAGCCAAGCTTCGCCACCTCCCGAGGGATCACTACGTAGAGACCCGGTTTCCCTATGCGTAGGGCTGTTCCTCGACCGCTTAGCTTAGCCTTCACGGTGTTGATGGGTATCACGAAGTCCTCTAGATACCTACCAACATCTCTAACGATTCCAAGCGCGTACCAGTCTCTGCTCGGTATTGAGAGCCTCGACTCTACGAAAGATCCTTCTACTGGCGTTGCTAAGCTTCGTGGGAATCCAAAGCTCGTTTCCACGACGTTGTTCTCAACGGTCTCAGCTTCGAGAGGTTCGACGAGCTGCACCGAGACTATCGATTCTCTCGTCCCCAACCTGGTTATGCCCCACGCAGCTCTAGAGATCTTGTCGAGAGCGTCGCTGCGCACGATGTATAGTATCTCTAGGGTTGTGCATGGAGCGTAGATCTTTCCATGGGTTTGAACGGCCCATACGTAGATCGAGCCTGGGTAAACGTTGTCGCTCCTAGTGTAGGGAGCCATGAGCACCCTGGATATGTCTCTCGTCTCGATTAGAACGCTCGGATCTACATCGAGGAATCTGTAGGTTGTCCACGGAACGACGCTCAGTAGCTGGGTAGCGTAGGAGTAGAGAGTGCTTCCCTCAAGCCTTACCTCGATACCCTCCTCTCTAGCTATGGCGTAGGCCAGCGCTCCTAGGAGAGTCGTTGGTGGTGGGTACCTGAGGCATGGTTGCGATGCGCTGTAGATGGGGTGCTTTACGGAGTAGCCCCAGTGTAGCTTAGCAACGACCCTAACGATGCTGAGCATCTCTACCCTACCTTAGCATGGATAGGGCTCGCTGCTTGACGGTGCTCAGCATCTCCGTAATGGTTGTGAACGTCTTGATCCCGAGCTCCCTCAGATTCTCAGCAAGGTCTTTGTTTCTCGTGTAGGCGTAGAGCTCAACTTCGCTTCTCGTGGCTTTGGCGAAGGCCTGCGCTCTCCTGGCGGTGTCCTCCACGAACTCGATTCCCATGGCTGGCGGCGAGACGTTGAATGGTAGGGGCTGGGATAGACTCGTCAACACGATCTCGTAGTCTACCACGGGCGTGTAGCGACTCTGCTTAGCACCGAACAACCTGTTCTCGAGCATGAGCATCAACGCGTCTATCGCTAGCTCAACCCTCTTCCTACGCTGTTCGAGATCGAGGCACTCGCGCTTCACAGCCGTGCAGCACCCTATCGAGGCTAGGTCTAGGTAGAAGCTCCATGCGTAGACCGCCGAGCCCACCTCGACGTTGTACGTCATCTGAGCCTGTTCCCAGCTCTGCGAAGCTGTTGGTGCGTGCCTAACCTGGAACTGGGTCTCGATAACCGCCTTCTCTATCACGTCCAGAGCTGGGATCATGTAGCTCGATGCAAATCTCGAGGTTCTCTTCACGGGGATCCTCCCCGCGTAGAGGAACCCGCCGATGTCCTCCACGACGCAGTTCCCAACGATGGTCTTCTCGAACTCGTGCATGAACGCCACCGTGTCCACGCTACGCTTAGAGCCTCTACCGCTCTCGACGGACTTCACGAGCTCAGCTAGGCGCTGTTCCCATGGCAGGGACCCGAAGATCTTGAGATCCGCGTGCTTAACGAACTCGTGCTTCGCGCAGTACTCGCACACGGGCAAACCTCTCTTCGTAGCTAGGTCCGCGAGCCAGGACTGGTAGCTATGGGCTAGGCACTCACCGCTTACCGCGGGGACCCACCTAACGATGTAGCTCGAGTCCCTCCTGAAAATCACGGCCGCCTTCCTATGCCTAACTATGTTGCCGACGCTCTCGACCATGTTCATGGCCTCGACGTTGACTAGGGCTCGGAGACCTAGGGATAGGAACGCCATGGATCTCACCCCTACATGGCTAGAGCCTTCAAAACGATCTTCCTAACCAGATCGAGACCGCCATGGAGATCCTCATCGAGCTTCCTGAGGATCTCGGAGATGGACTCATCACGGGCGATCCACACCTGCTCCGGTGGAACTTCGTCACAGAGCCCGCGGTGCTTCTTAGCAGATCGAGAAGCCCTCAACGCTTCGTATAGAGCGGCTTCGACAGCCTCCTTGCTCGTGGCGTTGGCGAGCCTATCGATGACGCTGTACATCTCGCACCTAGCGAAAGCGCGTAGCATCTTAGCGATATCCGAAACGGGGTCGAGCTGCGTAGACACACCCATCACCCACAACGCGATGCGGGCTAGCATGTGGATGCAGGATGCGTCACGGAACTCTCTATCGTAGAGATATTTAAGGTTTACTATGTTAGAGACCCATCCACTTACGTAATAAATGCTGTGTTGGCGGAACCACAACGCACAGCGACTTCGATTAAGGACGAAGGGCGGGATACGGAACAACGCGTTGTCTACGAGCAGCTCGTGTAGAGACCATGATGGGTTGGCAGTGCATGAACACCGATGCCGAGCCGCAACTTCGACTCTACGTACGGTACACATCGCTTGGAAACAGAGCTGTAGAAACTCAACGCATCTTGAGAACACCGCCGCGTAGCTCCCGACGAAGCCATGATGCGCGGGAACACGTTCCTCGATGTCTATGCTCATCTCGTTCAAACGAGTTATTCTACTCAGGATCCTCAGCGTTGTGGTGGGTCGGAGGTTGTCTCTGAGGAGCTGGGTTTCGGAGTTGCTCAAGAGCTTCGATTGGGGTTGCTACGGCGTTGCTTACGCGGTTCTCTTCGGTTCTCTAGCTAGGGGTGTTGAGAAGCCTAAGGATGTCGATGTGGCGATTTCGTGTCTCGATAGGCGTTGCGATGGCGATGATGTGCTGGGCTATACGCAGACCTAGCCCGAGTAATCGAGTTCGCTACGCATCTACAGCTAGACCTTGTGGTTCTGGACTGGGACCCACCCTGCGAGCTCGTTACCGAAGTGTTTAAGCACGGGATCGTGGTTTACGAAGCTTCTCCAGGTCTCTTCCTAGACGATATGCTTAGGAGGGTAGCGATTTGCTACGACTGGAGCGTAGCTAGGAAGAAGCTTAGGATCGTCGAAACGGCTGAGGAGGTGGTTCTCCATGGCTGCTCTCTAGGCTCTACGACGTTGTTCTGAGCTACGCATCGCTGATACCGCGCATAGCTAAGCCGGAGGAGCTCGAGGATGTAGTCAAGTGGTTAGCGACGCCAAGTACAGGCCCAGGCCTTGATAGACATGGTCTTGAGGATGGTCTCGCTGCTGGGCTACGCACCTTCGGCACCCATCGAAGCGATAGAGATTCTCACACGCGAGAACGTGTTGCCGCGTGAAGAAGCTGAGCTCCTGAGGAAAGTCGTTGGCTTTCGAAACATCGTCGTCCACGAGTACCTAAGGATCGATCGAGACATCGTTGCTAGGATACTGGGGGAGAGGAGGTATCTGAAGCTCGTCGACATCGCTAAGAAGATTCTCGAGGAAGCGAGGAAAAGGGGTTTGGCTAGACCCAGCAGATTCGCAACGCGTTCGAACATTCTTCACGAGCTCTCGAAACCATTGGAGGAATTCGCTCTCCGCAAGCAGTTGGAGGTCTAGGTCGCACCGCTTCGGAGCCTCGATCCCACAATCCTTAGGGTTGCCCACAACGTGAGCCACGATGCTTCGCATCTACCTACATCCTCGGTTGACGAGCTTGAACAGAGCCCTTGCTCTCGGCCTCCGAAGCTGTTAACCGTTTGTGAATCGGTGAAGCCTCTGAGATTGTTAAGGGTGTGAGCTCCGCATCCCTAGCTAGCTAAGCACCTTTCATTTCTATCATCTGCGCCGGTACGCGGGGTTCTACACTGCTTGAGCTATGCATATACGTAGGGGAAGCTCGAACAGCGCGTCTCCATGCAACTATACGTATTCCCCGGCTATAGCGATGCGAGCGAATGGCGGGGTTCGGGGTAGGGCGGGTTGGGGTTCTACGCATGTTCATCGCATCGATGCTGTTGGTTAACGGCTTCGGTCTGCGGGTCTCGTAGTGGTTATCGATTGGCTGCCTATGCTTTTCGGATCCTTGAATTGTTTCGAGGTTTTTGATTGGGTATGTGTTTCCGAACCGTGTTCTCGCTACATTTGTTGTGGATAGAATGCTTATATCACGGGGCTTAGCCTCGGTTCTAGGGCTAGGTATGCGCTTGTTAAAGGCTGTTCCACTGTTTATAGCGGGTCTGCTACTCGCTTTCCTAGTGTATCCAGTAGCGTTCTACGTATCGATTGGTCTAGGCTACGTGCTGGGCATCGCCGCTATAGCTATCGGTGCTTACCTCGTTGCGAAGCGTGGTGGTAGCAAGGCTGTTCTGTGCTTAGGAGCTTCGTTGCTAGCGTTCTCGATAGCTATGGTCAGCATCACGGCTTTCATACACGTCGCCGCGTGGTCCCTAAGCGAAGCTCTTAAGGAGG
>JALWBS010000027.1 GCA_027037025.1 Desulfurococcales archaeon
CACAGCATTCCAAGCTGACGTAATTGTGCTCAAGGAGGGGGATTTTGATAGCAAGTTCGCTGGATTCGAAGATCCTACAGCGTTTCAGAGACTGTGGTTTAGGGATTGGATCAAGGTATTCGAAAGCGGTGCTGTGAACGTCGAGCTAAATCCCCTTGCGAATTTCGTTGAGAACCTGGCTCCGAAAGTGCTATCGAACGTATCTGCGATTTCGTTAAGCAGGAAAACTGTTAAGCTCTCCAACGGAATGGTGATTAAGTACAGAGTCGCTGTCTCGTCTTGGCCCTTAGACGTATTGATCGGTAAGATCATCGATGCGCCTAGAGAATGCATCGAGCTACGCTCAGAGCTAAGGACTGTGTCCACGCATGCTACACTACTCATCGAAGCTCTTAAGAACGAAGTTAGGGGTTATGCGAGGCTCTATATTCATGGAACCAAAGCGTCTCGGGCGCACACTTTCTTAAAGCTTTTTCTAGGGAGCTACGCAGTTGTATACGCTTACACTAGCTTCTCTAAACGCTACCCAGCGCTTCCTGGCACCACGGAGAAGCTGTTTTCGGAGCTAAAGAAGTTCCGCATCGTGGACATGTCGAGGGTCGTCGATGAGCGGCACGGCATCGTTTATTACTCCGCGATATCCAAGCTCGATGAAGGGCTTCTGTCCCGTTGCTCGTCGCTACTCGAGGAAAACAACCTCGTTTTGTGTGAGAGGCTAGGCTATTGGAGAGACGCTGAGATAAGGAGCATCGTTTCCGCTGCCGAAGTAAGGTATCGGAAGCTTCTCAAAATGCTCGCTCTCTAAATCTAGAGATCTAGAAGATGCTAAGATAAGAGTTCTAAACATAGCGAGAGGCATCTATCTTCAAGCTCCTCGCAAACCTCTTCACACAACTCATCTTCGCATTTGCTGCAGTCTACAATATCATCGCACATTTCTATGCATCTAGCCTCCAAAGACTTCGACAAGCCGGATCCCCTAGGTATATGCGTTGAACCATATATAAGAACTTCTTTGAGTTAGTGAACCAGCGGCGCAATACCTACGAGGAAAGCTAGTACTGCGGAGAGCGTTGCTATTACGGCTAGTATTACTGAGTGTATGAACCCCGCTAGCACAGTCATGTTTCTAAGCTTTCCACACACCAATCCCATTATCCACGAGTTGATAATGTTTCCAACACCTGCGATCAGCGAGATCCTAGCCAACGCCTCTGGAGTCAACTTTATACGGCTGGAGAAGGCTGGAGAAACGCTTGCCGAGGTCAATCCACCTATGTTTATCACGTGGACGGACTTGGCTATCATGCCGAGGAGCAACAACGTAGTGAATGCTAGTATTATGGCTGCTAGGTAAGGAACCATCAAGTACGTACGGAGCCTCTTCTTAAGCTCTTCCCGTAGGTACGCCATCTCGGAGGTGAAGTGCGTAACTAGATCTAAGATCTGTGGTGCAGCACCTCCATACTCTATGGCATCGACTAGGAACCTGAATATCAACATGGCGAACCAGCTATATATCTTCCTAATGGCGTTTCTTATCGCTTCAACTACCCCCACTCCCGCCATTAGCGCAGCAGCCATTCTTTTAACAACTTGTGATAGAGTGCCGTAGTTCCGCTGAGCTAAGTATATTATGCATTTCTCAACGCTTAACCCAGTCTTCCTGGTCTCGGTTAGATCCCTTAGGAAGCTTGATAACATCACCTCGATATTGCCTTCAACTTTTCTCTTCTCTAAGTACCCTCTTATACCTCCAAGCGCGATCACTGTCAGCGCTGTACATACAGAGGCGTACGTCACCAAGACTTTGGTAGCTAGGTTCTGACCGAGGATTAGCGGCCCCAGTACGTATATACACATCCCCACTACGATTCCTAGAGGTATGTACGTGAATAGGTGTAGGTAGTACCTCTTATTGTAAAGCGGGTCGCTGGGAACCATCTTATGCGCGAGGAGGAGCATCATCATCGTTAGGCATGGCTGTATGAATAAAGCGAAGATCGTGAACATCGACACGTTGAACATTCCTACGGGGGCAACGGAACTAACTATGAAGAATATGTACAGCGAGAGCGCTGCTATAACGTTCATCGAAGCGAACATCTCCATGAATAGACCGACCTTATCAGCTATGGATCTAACCTCCTCGACTTTCTTTCTGAACAGCTCGCTCGTTCTTATCTCTAGGTAATGAACAACGTCTCCACCAGTTCTGAGAGTAGTTGTGTATCCAAGCATGAACTCTCTGAACACTCTCGATGGATGCGTAGATGCAACTGCGTCAATCGCTTCTAGAGGATCTTGACCGAATATCCTCATGTTCCTAACAATGCGCTTGCATTCCTCGCTTAGGGCTCTAAACAACTTTATCCTCGATATGGTCTCAATGACTTTCTCCGGAGATACACCGCTCCTAGCCATCGTGGTGAGGTAAGCTGCGAAGAAGGGTAGCTCGTATTCTACGTTAGTTGCTCGAGCGCTGGCCACGAAAGATGGGTACATCATTAAGTAGAAGAACATTACCAACGGAACGACGAAGGCAATTACTCCCATTGCCAGCGTAAGCTTTATCGATGAGGTCACGATCCACAGTACGATGGTTACCAAACCTAGGGCGAAGGCCGTCGAAGTCGTGTAGAGAAGTGATTTAGCTACGTAAACGTGGGGATGTACGTACATCCCAGCCATTCTAATGTTATGCTCGAGATTGAACTTTCTGGCTATCCTCGACGCTACATCGCCGAAGAGCACCCAGGCTACGGTCTCAAGCACCCTTACTCCGGGAAGCTGCTTCACCTTAGACAAGGTATCGTCACCTAAGCTCTATACCCATTCTCTTCAGATCCTCTAAGCACTTTCTATGAACTTCCTCAGGGTTCGCGTAGTACCTATGAACGACATCCGCTACCTCTCTATACGATCTGATGTTCTTGAGCGCCATCCACCTCAGAACAACTTCTCTCCTCCTATGCTCATCGAGTATCTGCTCGAAATCCCAGCCCCTATTGGCAGCGTAATCCCTCAAAGTCTTGCTGTTCTCTATCCTAACCTCGTGGGTATCCGTTCGAGGGTTCCAGCGAGATATCTCTACGTACTTATCGTAGTCTAGAACCTCCCACACATTGGTGACCCTTCTACGAATCCTATCGCCGACGACCACCCTCTTTATCACGAGCGCGAAGTTCACTAAGGGTATGTAGCTATGCGGTATGTTCATGGGTGGGCTGGTCAACCTCTTAACGGCCGCATCTATGTTTTCAGCGTGCATAGTGGTCATTCCTCCGTGTCCCGTCGCCATGGCTTGGAACAGCACGTAAGCTTCCTCACCTCGGATTTCGCCAACTATTATTACATCGGGTCGGTACCTCAGAGCTATCTTGACGAGATCGAACAGAGAGATCTCACCTATTTTCTCCGGTCCCACTCCATAGCTGGGTCTGCTAACGAGCTGAACCCAGTTCTCTAACGGTAACTTCAGTTCCGGGGTATCTTCGATAGTCACAACCTTGACCGTAGGCTTGAGCAGCGTGGCGAGCGCATTAAGCGTAGATGTTTTTCCTGCGCCCGTGACTCCCAATATCAACCCGGTCATCTTGTCCTCTATAGCCATCCACAGGTAGGCAGCTAGCGATGCCGACACGGTGTTCCAGATTATCATGTCCACGATCGTTATCGGATCCTCTCTAAACTTCCTGATAGTGAACGTGGATCCCGAGGTAGATACCTCCCTCTTGTAGGTAGCGGCGAGTCTGTGACCCCCTGGAAGTATTGCGTCAACAACTGGGAAGGCTACGGATATGTGTTTACCGGCTTTATGCGCTAGCCTAACGACGAACGAATCCAGCTCTTCCTCATTCTTAAACACTATGTTTGTGGGTATGTACTCGAACTCTCTGTGCCAAACGTACACGGGCTTCCCAACACCATCACACGAGATATCCTCGATGTAGGGATCCCTCATCAAGGGATCTATAGGTCCGAAACCGACCGTGTTCTTCTCTACGTAGTAAAGTATCTTGGACCAGGATATGCTGGGGGTCTTACCCAAGCTTATCCGGTACTGATAGATTATCCTCTTAGCGAAGTTTATGAAGTACGAGTATGGATCCACAC
>JALWBS010000028.1 GCA_027037025.1 Desulfurococcales archaeon
GTGCTCCTCGTACCCATGCCCCACTGGCTCCGAGCGCTCTTCCTCCTAACATCGCTCGGGCTCGTAGCTAGCAACGTTGTTGGCACAGCGGTTCTGCGTAGGGAACGCTTCGGGAGAGCGCTCGGGTTCCTAGCTAAGCGCATCGTCGATAGGGTCGTGTCCAGGTTCGTCTCGCTCCCCCCATCGATGTACAGCGTGTTCGAGTTCAGGAGCGTGGATCTGAGGCTCCTACCCCTCTTAGCCGCGTTCGCCATTGCCTGCTGCGAGCACCTGCTCATAGCTCTGAGCGGGCTCGTGATATGCGTTGGCATGGGGCTGAGCTTCTCGCTTCCCCAAGCCCTCCTCGTGTTCGACGTGATACAGTCCATACTCTGGCTCCTACCCGCCGTCACCCCGGGGAGCGTCGGCGTCCTCGAGGTGATTCAGCTCGGAGCGCTGAAGGCTCTGGGGAGCGGGAGTTGGTGCGCTGCGGTACCCATACTCTACAGAATCGTCATCCTGTGCTCCATGCTGCCCCAGCTCATGCCCATGCTCGTAACCGACGTGCGCACGTTCCTGCAGAACCTCGAGGAGATGCCTAGAGCTGCTCCAAGTACTTCAGCAACCCTCTGAGCTGAGGCGGCGTCTCCATAGCTATGGCGATCGCCCCGAGGAGCACGGCATCGTCTCCGAGCGGCGTTGGCTCGATGCGGGGCGGATCCGTGAGGAGACCTCTTCCAACCTCTAGAACCTGCTTAACGGGCTCCACCACCAGATCCACGTTCTTAAGAGCAACGGAGCCGCCCACCGTCACGACCTCGGGGTCGTAGAGGTTGATCACGCTCTCGAAGCCCGCCACGTTTAGCCTCGTCACCTCCTCCACCACCCTCCTAGCCAGGGGATCCCCAGCGCGAGCAAGGGAGTACACGTCCTCGGATCTAAGCGAGCCCTCCTCCCACAACCTGTAGAGCTTCGAGCTACGGTACTCACGCGTTGGCGGAAGCCTCTCTATCACGTAGGAAGCGAACCTAGGGATGTTAGCACCGCTGCAGTAAGCCTCCCAATGACCGTAGCCACCGCAGTTACACCTAAGCCTACGCTCCACATCCACTACGATATGCCCGATCTCGTGAGCATTACCCTTCTTACCCAGGAGCAGAGCACCGTTGATGATCATCCCACCCCCGATACCCGTGCTAATCGTTATGTACACAGCGTTGTCAACACCCCTAGCAGCACCAAACATCCTCTCACCCCAAACAGCAGCCACGCAATCATTGGCTAGGTACACCGGCTTCCTGAGAACCTCCATTATTGGAACAGCCAGGTCGATCCTCTTAAACGGGACGTTGGGCGCACCCACAATCACCCCCTTAGCAAGGTCTAAGGGACCTATAGACCCAATCCCTATAGCAACGACCTTATCAATGCAATCCCTGAACTCCCGCTTGATAGTCTCGATGATCGCGTTGGGAACGCTACGCTCATCACCCTCCCTCGGAGTCCTAAACCTAACCCTCTTAACAATCCCAGAACCATCGTGAAGAGCAATCCTTATCCACGTAGCCCCAACATCGATACCCAGAAAGAACTTCATTTAGGAGCACCGCTTAGGATAGTCAAAGCCAAGAGTTAAAACTGTCCTACAATCATCGATCGAGATCACGGTGTTAACTCTTCGAAGTTAATCCATACCTAAGTATAGGACCCAACAACCTCTATAATTGAATGTTTTTACCAAAGCTCATTGATCTCAACACTCATTTGTTGCAAGACGTAGACTTGATCCCTAGAAGAGCTGCGTACGGCATGTTAATAGCTAAGAAACCGCGAGGTCTAAATCCAGAGACCTACGCCATCCCTCCGAAGATCGCTAAGAAATAATGGTCTAGACCTGCATCCACGCTTCGATCCGGAGAATCGTCGCGAGGATTCCTTAAGTCCATAGCCTAGAGTTCGAATGTTCTGAAGACGCTCTTGAGCATCAGCCAAAAGCTTTGCTCTCCTGCGAGAACCTCTCACCCTGTTCAACTCTCAAGTGCTTATCCACGGCGCTAACTTCACTTACGATAACGTAATCGTGCATAGATACCCACATCTTCGACACTGTAACGTCCATGCGCGTCAAAAACAATGCTACTTCACCTCGGGTATACACCGAGTTTTGATGGCGCTGCGATCTTTCATCTAAACGAATCGAGTGTTATGTGCAGCGGAACAGCTACCTATACGCATGCTCCCTATAGCCGACAAAGTGCACTATAATCGTCTTAGAGCTCCAACTAACGGTGTACACAATCCGTATGTCACCTATGCGAATTCTAAAGGTGTCCTCAAAACCTCTGAGTTTCTTCACATCATAATTCCTGAATGGGATGGGATCCGACCTCAATTCTTCCAAAACCTTTAATACTCTGAGTCTATAAGGTTCGGGAAGCCGTTCCAAAGCTTTGACAGCTCTACGTTTTATCTTCACTTTGAATTGATTGACCAAGCAAACTCCCTGAAATCAACCTCTCTTCAGCATTCGTTTTACTTCGTCAAGATCCACCAACTCATCCTCTGACTTTATAGCTTCAACCTCGTCGGGAAGAGGCTCCGTTTCCACGATATTCTTTTCGATAATGAAGCGCAGCATGGACTCTACCCTAGCTAATCTCTCCTTTATTTCACGGATCTCTAGTAAGAGCTCAACGTTCATCGTATCCTTACCTCAGATAGGATCTAATGTAATTCGACTCTAAATTTTTTAGCTTGTTGAATTCGATGAATTGATGATGAGTTATTGTGCTGCGGTTAATTCATGAAGGCGAAAATGGGGGTGCAGGAAGGTATCGAGAGGAGCTATAACAGCAATAGATTTAGTAACTAAAATCTTCGTCGTTGCTCTGATCGTATCTGAAGGATCACTACGAGGCTTTTCTTAGGTCCGTAGCCGTAGAGCCTAACCTTCTCGATGAGATCCTCTAGCGTCGCTAGGAGCTTCGCCTTCTCACAAGGATCTCTTACCTCGTTTAGCAGCTCTAGCGTCTTCCTAACCCATCTGCGAAGAAACTCCTCGTAGCTTAGGCGCTGACCCGTGGCACGGACCTCGAGGTGGATGGGTTCGAAGCCGTGTTCTCGAAGTTTTTCTAGGTATTCATCGGCTCTGCGAACACCCCACGCTCTAAGCCCCTTCACGAGCTCCAGAATCCTGTGTCTAAGATCCTCGGCGATGATGATCAAGCGCTCGCTTTCGCTCGCATCGCTACTCCTAACCCTATCGACAACGATTAGATGACCCGTGGAGACGAGGATCCTCCCCACTTCACGAAGAGCATCATCAACGAGGCGCTGATCGAGCTCGTGAAGAACGTTGATCATGAACGCAACGTTTACGCATCTATTCCTGAACGGAAGTTTCGAAGCGGTAGCGCAAACCAAATCAGTCCTAGGATCGTCGCAAAGAACATTCCTAGCGATTGCGAGCCTATCCGCATCGATATCGATGCCCACGACGTAGCTAACTCCTTCACAGATCTCGAGGATACGCCTAGTCGAGGCACCGCAGCCACAACCCACATCAAGTACCACTGCGCCGATACACAGCTTCTCCACGAGCTCCATCACGGATCCTAGCCACGCATTCAGGAGCTAGAGCAATTAATCAAGCTACGTGCAGAACCTCTTTATACGCTTGAGAAGCATGCTACGTGGAAACCGAGGTTCTATACCTACGCGATCTGAACGTGTATGCCCTTACGAACAGTAGGGGACGTTCATCATCATTGATAGCACTTAGGCAGTCATTCTCATTCGATGAAGGAAGGCATGCCTTACATAGTTCGACATTCGATTTCGAATCATCTTCGCTGGTCTCCTCCGAGATAAACCGTTAGCTAACTAATCTGGTCTAATCTAGGAAACTGATTCGAGTCCTCGATTCACATAGTTTCTGGGAATTTACGATGACATATATTAGGGCTATATATTAGGGCTATCGATCCTTGAAAGCCGGTAAGGTTCTGAGGAGGGTTATTCCCAAGCGCTTAGGGGATGGTTAGGTTGGCGAAACTATATGATAAGATACTACCGGTTTTCCGTTACCGTAACGCATTGATAACTGTTATAACTCAATTCCTCATAGCTTTCG
>JALWBS010000029.1 GCA_027037025.1 Desulfurococcales archaeon
GGCTTACATGGTGTACGGCGTTTACGACATAGTTGCTAAGATAAATGTTGACTCTACCGAGAAGCTTAAGGAGATAGTCTCGTCGAAGATAAGGAAGATCCCGAAGGTACGATCAACACTGACAATGCTTGTCGTCGAGTCGAAGATCTTGAAGAAGTAAGCCTTGAACGTTCACATAGGTATCGACGATGCTGATTCGCCTCGCGGAGGTTGCACAACGCATTTAGCTACGCTGCTAGCTTACCACATATCAAAACACTTCTTTGAAGCATCTCTCCTAGAACCTCTGAACCTCGTTAGGTTGAACCCCTCGATTCCCTGGAAAACGAGGGGGAACGGCGCGGTCGCAATAAGGCTCTCAGTAAGGAACGAAGATATTCCTGCACTCATCTCGTTTCTACTCCGTTTCATAGACAAATACTCGTCGAAGTTCCTTGGACCAGGTCAGGATCCAGGGGTGGTTATCGCTGTAGGCGAGGTATCGAGACGCCTAGCTCTATTCTACCGAAGAGCTGTATCCGATGTCGTCTCCCGAACATACGTTGAGGAACTCGAACGTCGAGGACACATAAAGGTTTTGAAATGGGGACGTGGTGCCATCGGCGCCACTGCCGCGATAGGATGGATCGCTGAGCGCAGGGATTTTACGTATGAACTCCTGGTGTACAGGACCTATAGAAGGTATGGAAGAGAGAGATGCGTAGATCCAGAATCTGTTCTGATCTTCGATAACTTAGCTAAGCATAGCTTCAACAACGTACACGATGGCAGGATCTTGATCACACCACATGGGCCAGACCCCGTTCTCTACGGAGTCCGCGGCGACGATCCTCAGGAACTCCTCGCTGCTTTGAACATAATAAAGACCTGTGAAGAGATCGCGGGATACGCACTCTTCATAACGAACCAGGGAACTGATGATCACGTTCTTCAGGAGTTGTCTAAGTCTCGCTTCAAGCCTTACCGCTGTGGTTGGGTACAGGGGGTATTGATAGAACGTCCGCACGTGATTAAGGGGGGTCACTGCGTGATGAAGCTATTGTGTTGCGACGGAGTTATTAACGCAGTGGCTTTCAGCGAGACTGAATTCGTCAGCGAGCTGGTATCCTTAGAAATAGGCTCTAACCTGATACTACAGGGATGCATCAAACCGTTTGGTAACGAGCTGTATCTACACGTAGAAAAAGCGCTGGTCTTACCATCGTCACCGCTAACACCGTTGAGGCCACGTATCTGTCCTCGATGCGGTTCTAGAATCAAGTACTTAGGAGCTGGAAGAGGTTATAGGTGCCAAAAATGTGGTCTTAGGATACACCTCGAACCACGTACTGAAACCGAAACACCCCGTAGGTGCAGGTACCTAGCACCGCCGCCTCACAGACAGAAACACTTGGTAAAGCCCTTAGTACGAAGTTTCAAAGTAATGCCGAGGAAGGTTGTCGACGCCGTTATTGAGTATTACGAACCCCTCGATTTCCTATAGATCCCACACTAGAACCACTTAGCTAGACACCCCTCCGCTTCCTGTGGAATCAACGGGCTCATCATTATAGCATCTTGCAGAACGTTCAGATCATGATACTCAGAACTATATCGATATTGAGCTTTAGACAAAACTTTGCATCTGAGAACCAGTGTTCGAACACATCATTGCTAATATTGAGCTTGCCCACAGGAGAAGATGGGGCGGGGATCGACTTGGTGTTGCATACTAAGCGAAGCACATTCGGAGGAACTCGAAGTGCAGTGTAGCGCTGAGTATTACTAACCCCTCAGCTTCTAGTGGAGAAGCCCCGACCCGCCATAGCCCGCCTTCTGTACTACGGCCGCATTTGGCTAAGCGGCCCCCATCCCCTCGCACGGCACTCATCGGAGTGCGTCGGGGGCCTTACTCCCCGGGGGGCGGCCGTTTCACCGCATCCACCTACCTCGTCAACGGGTTACCTGATCCCCGGTTGCCCGGGGATCCTCTCCGCATCATCCTCATCGGTAGGTGGCCGTGTCGTTTCTGTGCCGTGGCCCGGGGTGTTACCCCGGCCCCTTGCGGGGCCCCGGTGCCGTGCGGAGGGCGGTGCTTCCTCGGGGCTCGAGGCCCCGTAGCGGCCGGCGGGTCGGGGCCACGATACGAATTGCCTAGGGCTTAAAAGGTATCAATATGTTCAGTAGTAGGATCGTCACTGCCGTGGCTATAGCTATGACGAGCATTTTGTAGGGCCCTATCTTAACCTGCTCTTCTACCTCTTCGTAGAACCTGACGAGACCTATGTAGCTCGCAAGCGATGGGCCAACTCTTCTCCGTCTGCTCGACACTCTGGTACACCTGTTTTTGGTAGCTATGTCGAGGTTAATATCGGTTATGGGGTTGGCGCCGATGTGGCTATGCAGTGTTGATATGCTTAGAGAATACGAGAATCATCCAAAGGTGTTGGAGGGTATTCGAAATAAGAGATTCATGTGTTTGAGGTCTGAGCGCTTAACGTTCTATGTATATCGTGGTGTTGAGAAGGACTACATCGTCGTTCCATGCAGGTTCTGTTCGTGCTACGATTTTCTACTCAACGTGTTGATAAGAAGGCGTAGGTGCGCGTGTTACCATGTTATTGGATTCGAAATTGCGAGGCTTCGGGGAGCTCTCCTCGATGTCCGTGTTGAAGATCGTGAGCTCGTCGAGGTACTTGAGGAGGTACTGGTCTACGGGAAGTCGGCTAGGTTAAGAAAGTATGTATAGAACGCTTCCTCCAAGCGATACGATGGGTGGGGGCATGGGTTCGTGGAGAGGTAGAGTGTATGATTACCTCAGATCCAAGATCGAGAAAGGGGAGAAGCTTTACTTCATACTCATAGACCCCGAGAAATCCGTTGACATCGATAATTGCATCAGATTGATTGAAGAGCTCGTGCCGATGGGCTTGGACGCCGTGCTCATAGGTGGAAGCCTTAGCGTGACCTCGTACGACGTCGATGTGATTCTCGAGAAACTCTCTAGGGTTGATGTACCTAAGATACTATTTCCGGGCAGCGTTGCGGGGATCTCGAAGAACGCTGATGCCGTACTCTTCATATCCCTACTGAACTCCGTAGACCCTTACTACATAGTTGGAGCGCAGATGAGCGCAGCGCCAATAATAAGGAAGTTCGGTTTAGAAGCCATACCCACGGCATACATAATCGTAGGCTATGGTGGCGCTGCCGGTTTCGTTGGCTCTGCTAGACCCGTACCTCTGGATAAGCCCGAGATAGCAGCTGCATACGCATTAGCGGCGAAGTACATGGGTATGAAGGTCGTGTATCTAGAAGCGGGATCGGGTGCCCCGAGGCACATACCAGGGGCTTTCGTTAAAACTGTTAGGAAAGCTGTGGGGGAAGACGTTATGATCATTGTTGGAGGCGGCATAAGGAGCGGAGAAGCTGCTAAGGAGGTGCTCGAAAATGGTGCGGATGCTGTGGTAACCGGAACGCTGTTCGAGGAAGACCCATCGAAGTGCAAGGAGATAGCATCCGTCGTAAAAGCGTTGGTTAGGTAGAGGGTCTCAGCACACGGACTTCCCCATTCTTCAAGCCGATGATTATCTCTGTAACGTGGTGAGGGTGAAACAACCCCGTCTCGATCACACCTGTAATACTCTTCAACCCCCTTTCGATGGATGAGGGGTCTTCCATGGGACCGGTTTCTACATCCAACAAGTAGTTACCGCAGTCGGTGATCACGGGACCCCTCCTCTTCAAGGACATTCTCAGCTCGAAGTTGATCCCGAGGTTACGCAGTTTCTTAGCTACGAGAGGGTATGCGCAAGGGACGATCTCTACGGGTAGCTTCGATCTAGAGCCTATGAGGGGGCTGAGCTTGAGGTGATCTACGATGAATAGCCTCGTACGAGCTAGTTCGGTAAGTATCTTCTCCTTAAGCAGCGCTCCTCCACCACCCTTAATCATGAAGCACCTCTCATCAACTTCGTCGGCGCTGTCTACGTATACGTCCAAGCGGTCATAGCTAAGAATAGATAGAACATCCATGCAAGGTACTCCGTATCGCGAAAGCCTTAGCAAGGTATCGGAGCTCGAGCACGCTACTAAGGATCGCCTTAGAAGGTTTAGTAGATCC
>JALWBS010000030.1 GCA_027037025.1 Desulfurococcales archaeon
CGGAGAAGCCATGCTCTTCCTCGAGAACCCTCAGACGCTTAAGCAGATGGCTAGAAGCCACAGCGTTCTGAAGGACGTAGCTGAGCTACTCAAACCATTACCGAACCTCCACCCACCAACGGAGACCCGGATCCACGCGTTGCTAACTTCGTTAGCGGTGTAGAGCTACCTCCGGAAAGACTTATACACCCCACAACGATGAGCGGTTGAAGCGAGTAGATCGAGTGGTGGACGTGTCTAAGATGGGAGAGCGGAGTAGACTCGCAAGAACACTCGCTCTAGAGAGCTTAGCAGCGGTAGCAACACTCGTCGGGATCGATGTCGTGGCTAGGAGCCTCGGTGTCGAGCACAACATCGTGGAGAAGCTTATGGAGATCGTGCTGCTGACGATCGTGGTGCTACCCATAGCAACGATCATACCGCTAGCCTCTAAGAGGAGGTGAAGGTCAGACAGCGAGAAAGCTCATCACAGCTCAGAGCCATCCTCTATCATCACCCCACCACATGAAACCAGGTTTTTCTAGTCGAGCACGCTTCTCCAACCCCCAGCTTATATCCATGGGCACTCCCTAGGTAAGTGGTCGAGATCGTGAGCAACGAGATTCCGAAACCCGTGGAGTGGATCAACAGGGTTGCGCCTACGCTCACCGAAAGCTTCCTACAGCTCCGAAGAGAGGTTCAGAAACCCTCTAGACTAGACGAGAAGACGAAGCGATTGTGCCTCGTAGCGGCCTACGCATCCGTGGGATGCGTGGATTGCTTAGCGGGAGCGATTAGGGAGGGATTGAGAAAGGGTTTGAGCCTCGACGAGATGCTCGAAGCAGCATCCATAGCGATCCTAGTGAGCGGTGCCCAGGGAGTTATGACGGTTCACAAAGCCCTCGAAATCCTCGAGAAGAGCGGTTAGCGAACAAGAAGCCGTTCCCTCTTAGAACCCTGAGCACCTACGTCGAGAACCCAACCCCACGATACTTCCCATCAGCACGTGGGTAGAGATCTGTTCGGTGCTACATGCGTTGAATTGGTGAATGGTTCCAGAAGCTCCATAGATGCGTGGGAGCTCAACGATTTAACACGTAGTCCTAGGATAAACACGAAGTGAGTAGGGGAGGCTTATCGATAGGAACAGCGAAAATCCGTGAAGGTATCTCGAATTCTGTAGCTACCTCAGCACATCGTGCGTGCATCTCTTCAAAGATTCTCTAAGCTCCGGACCCGTATTCAAAAGGAATAGGTAGAGATATACCGGGGTTCGGCAGTAACGACTAGGGGTGCGATGAAGGTAAGTGTTAGGCTAGCGATGATAACAGCTCTGCTCGTGGCGATGATAACAATCACAACCCTATGCTTAACACATCCACCACTCGAGAAACAGCGCAGTTCGAAGAACGCGCCATCCCTAGGCATACCCATAGTCTTCGCCCAAGTACCCTCCACGATAAACAACTCCCTTCCTCCATCAGACATAATCTCGTGGGTTGAGACGAATCAGAAGATAGATCTTGATAAGGCTAAGCAACAACTCCAGAACCAGAAGATATGTACTAAATTCACCAATATTACGAAGAACTTCATTGAGTGCTACGTGAAATACTACCCATTCAAGAGCTGGGGTGACACTAATGACTTCGTGAACATATACGTAAGGGTTTATAGGGATGGAACGATAGTTACCTATGTTCCACACATCGATAAGTGGACCTTGCTACGATCACTCTACATATCTGGAGAGGATAACTCTGTGAAACTAGCAACAGATGTTATACTCGAGAAAGTGCTTAACGCTCTGGGCATAGTCCATCAAGGACCTCCAGGACCCGGTGGCGGTCCCGGCGGACCGGGTCCCGGAGGTCCTGGCCCAGGGCCAGGTCCTGGAGGTGGTGCTGGTGGTAAGGGTGCTCTTAAGATCTATCATGGGACTTCGGTTTATCGGAATGCTAAGTATATGGAGATTCTCTGGAGTGATAAATGCAATCTGTATAGAAATGGTGAATGGATTGACTTCTACATCAGGTTGGGGATGTACAACATTACTTACAATAGCACGATCCTCAAGGGATTCATGGTCTGGCTTGTGAAATGGTCTAGCGGAGATAATGACCATGTGTATCTAAAGGTGTATTACAATTATAGTAGATCGCCTCTGCTAAGTATCGAAGCTGAGCCTCGTGTCGACATCTTCTTTAGGGATATGGTTTCGCAGCACCTACTAAATACAGGTCTATACGATTTCATGGTTGAGCATTATTGTGAAGATTATTGTGACAAGGTTTATACTCAGCTCATCATGGTGATACTACTGAAGGGCTAAGGGTATGCCGGCTTCATTTCATAATTTTTACATTGTTGGGCTGCTGATGCTCTCGATACTCGTCACCTCCACACTCATTACGATGATCTGTGTTAAGGCTGAGGCTATCAATTTCTCACGGGGTTTCCACGGGGTTAAGCTTCGGCTTATACATGTTCAATCATCTAGAGAGTTCATCTCGACCACCTTCAATAGCATCAACGTTGGATTGAGCTACGTCGAATCTTCTCGTACGTGGATATCCACAAGCATGAGCTCCTCTCTTCTAAAACTTGTCTACGTATACCCAAGGCGTAGCTTTACACCTTTATCAACGTTCGGTGAGCAACTAGTGAGTTTGTTATGGGTTGCTCCAGCTAGTGGGGTGGCTACACGATTAACAACATCGTTTCAATCAAGTACGTACCCCCTCAGTTTCGTTGAGCCCGCCCCGCGGAATGTAGGTAGCTACGTTGTTTCCACATTTAACTCTGTGAGGATCCAGCTATCGAGAGTTCTGCCTAGACAGGGCAACGTCGTAACGACTTTCAATATTGAGAGGATTCAACTTCATAACGAGGTGATACCGAAGATTGAGAAGCTCGAGGTTCTGGGATACGGTGCACCTCGGAACCTCTTGGCTGGATACAACTACAGTATTGTTGCTGAGGTCTCGAGCTCATCGAAGATCGTTGAGATCGTTATGGAGAGCAACGAATCCTTACTAATCTCGGTGTACGTAGACGTGTCTAAGCGTAGCTACAGTGTTGAGGGTGCTCTAGCTAAGTACGTGAGAAGTATTGAGATAGGCAGTGGTAGCGTGATCATAAACGTCTCGCTCCACATGCCATGGAATAGAAGTTTGCAGGGAGCTGCGGTGCTACGTGTCAAGGCTACGAACCTGTGGGGAGTAGCTACGTACTCCATCAACACATCGATACTGCAGAGCCTATCCATAGCCAACGCATCGTATCCAAGCATAGTAGCCCCGGGTCAGCGATTCAACGTGACGCTTCAGTTCGTATACAACAATACGAACCTCATCCCACCACCCAGAACCCCTATATCGATAAACGGTTCGATCTATAGGACCGATCCGAGGGGAAGGATCGTGGTAAGTCTTCGCGCACCCACGACACCTGGTAGCTACAAGATTACCTTGAGCACTATGGACCCTGCAAACAATACCATCCCCGTGAACATATCGATAAAGGTGGTTCAGCGGACAACGACGAGTAGCGCAACAAGTATTACGACAACCACTATAGCTCAATTAACTGCAACAACCAGTAGTATCACAACATCTTCCAGAATCACTCAGCTCCGTACCACGTGGAGTGGAAGAAGTGGTGCAAGTGGTAATACGTTGGGAGGTACGGCCTGGAGCATAGCTCTATCGATATTCGTACTCTTAGTCATGGCCTCGGTACTAACCTTCGTGAGTAAGAAATGGGTGAATACCTCGAATCGAAGTGTTAAGGCTACAACCCCTTAATAGGGAAGATATCTTGATGATGGTGTTTCGCAGTCAGGGGGATCGGAATGCTGTTGCCACGGTTTTTCGAGACCATGGTTTACGGTTATGCAACGCTATGTTGTAGTGGACAAGCTTCTTCATCAGAGGCCCCAGGCTTTCCTACATCGCTCGATGTACTCCTCGAATGTTCCTCTAGCCTTAAGCCATTCACCGAACTTTGCGAGGGACCATGCTGCTAACGCGGCTCTTTCGACGGATATGTACATTGGTATACCCATCTTCTCGGCTTTCGATGCTAATCTCCACGTGTATTCGCCTCC
>JALWBS010000031.1 GCA_027037025.1 Desulfurococcales archaeon
ATAACACTTCGTAGCACTACACCTAGATCCCCATGCCTAGATACACAACACAGAACTCCACGTTTCCAATGCTTGAAGCACATCGAGAGGAAGTCGATTTCAAGTACTTTGTCGAGGGCATGAAATACGCGCAGTTCTCAGTGCAGAGATGTGGCGAGAGAAAGCTATCAAGTAAGTACCGTGTATTGGAA
Source organism: Desulfurococcales archaeon (assembly GCA_027037025.1). Lineage (GTDB taxonomy): Archaea > Thermoproteota > Thermoprotei_A > Sulfolobales > Ignisphaeraceae > JAADCV01. The sequence goes on from JALWBS010000031.1 coordinate 192, forward strand.
ATAATCAACGTCTAGAGGTGGTAACACTAAACGATTCGGTGATAGCCATCGACCTGAGCGAGGATGTCTCTAGAAACCTCGAATTGGAAACTGTTTAATTATTTGGCGCCGGGGGCGGGATTTGAACCCGCGCGGGGCCGTTGCCCCACCGGCTCTCCAGGCCGGCCCCTTAGGCCGCTCGGGCACCCCGGCACTCTCCTTAGCTGAGTGGTTTCCCGTGGTGGGTTATAAAAGTGCGTTATGCGGGTCTATTCGCTGCTATGTTGATCTGGATAGGAATACTCTGTAGCCCCATTTCGAGACGAGTTTGGTTACGTTGCCGAAGGTTCTCTCCATAGCCTTCTTAACGGTTTCAGCACCCTTCCTAATGACTACCTGTAGCGTTCCTCCCTTCTCTAGGTGTTGGGGTGCTTCCTCAATGATTCTGAGGACCGTGTCCATGCCCGCGGCTAGCGGTGGATTGGTGTATATGGCTCTGAATTTGAGTCCCTTGACGGGTTCGTATAGATCTCCGTGGAGTACCACGACTCGATCTTCAACTCTATTCCTCTTAGCGTTCCTCTTAGCTAGCTTCACGGCCTCCTTGTTGATGTCCACCATGTAGACCCTGAGCCTAGGGTTTACCTTGGCTATGGTTATGCCTATAGCTCCGTAGCCGCATCCAATGTCTAGCACCACGCCTTCGTCTGGGATCTCGGCGTACTCTATCAACAGCTTGGTTCCTTTATCAACCTCTTCGTACGAGAAGATGCCGGGAGCAACCTCGAATTCCACGGTGACTCCGCGGATGAAGTCCGAGATCAGTTGGTATAGACCCTTTCTACCACTAATGTAGTAGTGCTTCAACTCTTACGACCCTCGCCCCCACCTCTCTTCTTCCACATCCTCGGATACTTACCGGGCTCAATAAACACTCTAGTTGGTGTAACCGCGATCCCCTTCTCCATAGACACCATCTCCTCGCTACTCATCTGAGCTCTGCCTAGCGCAACGAGCTCGCCCTTGAGAGTCATTATAGCGACTAGATCACCTTTAGACACCCCTTCGTGAACCCTAGAGATGCCGGGAACCGCTAGCTGCGCCCCGTGAGCAATGGCGTCTACGGCACCGTCCTTTACCACAACCTTGGGTAGATGAGCGACGATGGCCTCCGCAGGCATGAGCACCTTCCTAAGAAAGGATTCGTCTCCCAGCTCCTTCCATATGTACAGAGCTTCCGAAACCTCTTGCAACCGAACCGCGTGCTCTTCGCGGAAGTGAGCTGTTGCTATCCTCCTAAGCTCTCTCATATGCGCTTCGACGCCCAGTATCAGCCCAACGTCGTGGCACAGCTTCCTTATGTAAGTACCTGACTGGCACTTCACCCGGAAAAGCACGTGCCTACCCTCGATCTCGAGCACCTCGATTTCGTAGATCTCCCTAATCCTCAGCGCTCTCTTAACAGACGATCTGAGAGGTGGTCGCTGGTATATCTTACCAACGAACTTCTTCAACACCTCCACAACCCTCTCCGCATCAACGTCGCGGTGAAGCTCCATGAGAGCCACGTACTCCTTAACCGAGTGCATCACTAACCCTATGAGCTTCGTAGCGCTACCCAGAGCTACGGGGAGAACCCCCGTTACCTTAGGATCTCCCCGCCCAACCCCCGTCTAGGGGTTGGGCTCTAGGGTTCCTCCGTGCCCAGCTCTCTCCACGTTGAACATCCTCTTGATCCACGCCACCACCTCGTGGCTCGTGGGCCCCGGGGGTTTGTCTATTACTAGAAGCCCCTTCCTAACCGCTTCCTCTATCGGTCTCTCCGTAGGGATGCATCCATACCTGGGATCGGTCGCATCTTCGCTCTTCACGAGCCATCTCCTATTAACGTTTCCCAACCTGTCTAGCCATTCAATGAATGCGAGACCCCTCTTAACTACGTCTGAGCTCAAGCTCTCTACCCATTAAAACAGTGTTGCGATGGAGATGGCTAAGGGGTGCGGGCTCACGTCCTCTTGACGAATAGCAGCGGCGTCGATGGTATCTTCACACGTTCACGCATGAAATCGATGAGCCCGGCGTTCTCCAGAGCTTTCAGAACCTCTTCATCTGAAGCACCCTTCGGTATATCCACCTTCTTATCCGTTGGCTCAAGGTGATCTATGTTGCATCTCCTCCTCTTCACCCCCGTCAAGCTCTTTGGGCCCGTGATCAACACGAAGTTCTCGTCTATTATATCCACAATCACACACTTCCTACCAGCTTCCCTACCAGCGATCTTAACGCAGATCCTCCCGATCTCTATGGCAGGCACCTAGGCTCACCCCAGCGGTCTACGCATTGTGAGAAGGATTAATAAGTAGTTTGCTTGTGGCTCAGCTTGAGCTCAAGAGCTTTGAGCACGATCTCCACGATCTGATCGGGGCTGTAGAAAGCGCTGTTAACCACGACGTCGAACACCGTGGGGTCGGTCACGTCTATGCCGTATATCTCGCGGAATCTCCTCGCTTCGCTCTCCTCCCTAATCCTGGTCTCCCTCTCGACCTCCTCGATGGGACGCCCATCCCTGTCAGCTATCCTCTTCACACGGATGTGGAGGGGCGCTACTATACCTACGCAGAGGTCGGCTAAGTCCCTCACTATCCACGCCGATATGTGGCCGTCGATGACGACCCCACCCTTCTCTGCTTCTCTCCTAGCTAACTCATCGAGTTGCCGATCTATGCTATGATCTCTCTCCGCAATCTTCGAGAGCTGAACTAGATCCTTGCCGAGCTTCTGAGCGAGCTCGCGAAAGAGCTGCCCTATGGACACGTATCTCAGACCTAGTCTCTGAGCCAATGCCTTCGCAACGGTTGTCTTACCGCTCCCTGGAGGACCGCTAACAGCTATCACTAACCCTCTAGCTCGTTGAGGATCCGGCTGTGGGCGAGACAAGGTTCTTCCTCACAAACTCCTTCAGTACCTCCCTCAAGCACTTGGGGCATAGAACGCCTCCGAACATTCTCTCGGGTCTTTTAGCGGTCTTGGGAAGCTTTCGACGCTCTCTATCCTTTATAGGAACCCCCGAGAGTATGGCTCCACACCTACCGCATCTCATCGGCGTGTTCTCCCTCCTCTCGTAGTGAACCACAACCCTACCTCCTGGAGTTCTTCTAACGACTCTCTTCAACGATCTCGATCTGTACATCGGTCTTACCACAGCGCTTCACCTAACCACTGCTCGGAGTTGAAGGACTAAAAGGCTTTGTTCTCATTTCGCTCCGAGAACCTTCCTTATGGCCCTCGAGTACCAGGGGGAGAAGAGGAGGAATATCATGAACTCGAGCCACACTATCCCAACGCTACACGCGTTGATTCCAAGCGGCATCTCTATGGGTGGTGGAGCTATGCAGCTACCCACGAGGGGGATCGCTCCTAGCGCTACGAGCTTGGGGGAGACGAGGTACGTGACGAGGTAGCAGATACCTATCGAAGCTAGGAACACGAGTAGAGGTAAGAACATCTGCATGAAGTTGGCTCGAAAAACCTTGCTTCTGAAGCTCCTAACTCTGTACTGAGCTATCTTCCTCTTCTTCCTACTCACGCTAGCCTTCTTAACGAGCTTCTCCACAACCCTACCTTCCTCAGCTATTCTATACCTCGCGAGACGCTGTGGTACGAAGCGTAGCACGAGGTAGTTCAGCACGACCCCTATCACTATGTAGCTCAGCGTCAACATCTTCAGCTCGTACATCGCTACTCCTCACCGAGGAACCTCTTGAGCGCTGGGTACATCTCCAACGTCCTCTCGTAGATCATGAGCTGGTAGTAGTTGTACAGTATCCCTATAGCTAGCAACAACCCTACGCCCGTTCCGTAGGT
>JALWBS010000032.1 GCA_027037025.1 Desulfurococcales archaeon
CCCCTCGATGTACATGGTTATGACCCTGGTGTCGGGATCCTCGACGAGGTAGTCGAGGAGCTCAGCCTCATCAACATCAGCCTTGTTGCCGAGGCTAACGAACTTGCTGAGCCCGATGCCCCTCATAGCGGCCCAGTCCAGCACGGCTACGCCGAAAGCACCGCTCTGCGATATGAAGGCTATCGAGCCGTGCTCGGGGAAGCCCATCCTCTGCGGGTTGAGGAAGGTGGTGTTGATACCGCTCTTAGGCACGTAAACACCCACGCAGTTGGGTCCGATTAATCTCATTCTGTACCTCTTAGCTATCTCAACGACTTTGTTCTCGAGCTCAACATTCCCAACCTCCTTAAAACCAGCGCTTATGACTATGACCCCCTTAACACCCTTCACACCACAATCCTCAACAACCTGAGGAACAACAGGAGCAGGAACAGCAACAACAGCTAGATCAACATCGTCGGGGATTTCCGAGACCCTGGGGTAGCACTTAAGCCCCATGATCTCCTCGGCCCTGGGGTTCACGGGGTATATCCTACCCCTGTACCTCATCTTCATGTTGTAGAGGATCTGGTAACCAACCTTCGAAGGATCGCGAGAAGCACCAACGATAGCGACGCTCCTAGGGAAGAAGAACACCTCCAGTTCCTGCCTAGCCATGTCCAACCCCCTACACCATCCATGTACGCAGAAAAAACCCTTGTTGAAGCACTTATCGTAGCTCAGCTCGGTAAGCAACACGCCTCTCAACTTATGCAAAGATCCTCATAGTTATCCTCGATGCTCTTCGAAAACGCTTTTAATCCTATTAACGATCCTCTCAGCCAATGCTATGAACCTGTTGGCGGTGCTCGCAGTGATTTCTCTCCACGGCTTTCTGAGGCCAGCGTTGGGGTACCTAGCCACGGTGTAGTAGGGTGAGAGCTCGGTCAGCGCATCGATGTCGCTGGGATCCAACTCTATTCCAGCGATGTTCAGGAGCTCCACAAGATCGTGACTCCTAGGGGGTCTGACCCTCCTAAACGCGATGATGTAGGCCTTCAGAGCTTTCTCCACGGCTTGATGAGCTAGGAACACCGCTAGATGATGACTACCGCGTTTATGAGCTTCCTTAGCGTCGTTGAGATCAACCAAAGCTCCCTCGAGCCAATCCAGAGCCTCTTCCCTCACGCTAAGCACCTACCCTATCCTGATCCAGTACTCCGAAGCGTCCTGAACAACAATGCTCCTCCTCAAAGCTTCTTCGAACTCCCTGCGGGTGTAGGTGAGGATCTCGAAGCTCCTATCCCTAGGAAGAAGCTTCCTAATCAACGCGTACCTCTTGCCAATGTCGAGACCCTCGAATCCGTCGGAAACCACTATCAGATCCACATCGCTATCCTCCAACCACTCGCACTTAGCGTAGCTACCAAAGAGATAGACCTCGACATCTCTCAGAACCTTCCTAGCCCTAGCAACGAACTCCCTCAACACCTCCAGCAACTCCCTGGGCACGCACTCCAAGCGCTGCTCCACGCTGTCTCGACCTCCGTAGCTGAGCACCGTAACCACGTTCTTAAAGCTGAACCCCGAAGACTCGTCGAGTATAGCTAAGCACGATCGTTAACGGAGCTTAGCTATCAATATCCAGCTTCTGCACGAGTAGATCTGGGGATGGTAGTGTTCGAAACGGCTAGAGAGATTCTAGGCTATGCATTCGAGGAGCTTGAGCGTGCGGAGAAGTTAAAGGACTTTCTTCTCTATAGAAACGCTGCCGACAAGGCTTTTCTAGCACTCATCGTCGCGATCAACGAGTACATACGCATAGTCAAGGGCGTGACGCCTAGGAGCCACAGCGAGCGTCGAAGGATCTTGAGGGAGATGGGTCGCGAGGATCTGAGGGCTATCTACAGCGACTTGATGAAGACCCTCCACGAGGAAGCGTTCTACGAGGGGATGTATCAGCCGGACGAGGTTAGGTACGCGTTCGAGAAGGTGAGGAAGGTCATAGACGAGCTAGAGGAGGAGGTGAAGAAGCTACTCGAGAAGCCCAGATGAGCGATAGAGCTACGTGCAGAAGCAGATACGAAGAGCGTTTCGTAGGAGCGTCGTATAGCCATCGAGCTCGTATCAGGAGTCCGTGCTCAACCTCTCCTTGGTGTATCGAAGTAGCCACTCGATGTGCGGTAATGCGTGTTTAACTTCTCTCAATCCGTACTTTGCTTCGTGGAAACCCCATACATGGATGTCGTACGCCTTAGCCCATGCAAGGCCTATCCGCTCCTCGCCCAGCATCTCAGCTAGGCTAGTAGCGGCCATGCCCAGGAGCCACGTATCCCACTTCCCCCTTCTCCTCACCTCCTTCAGCTCGGGCACCTCGAAGCGCTTCGACAACGCCTTGATACACTCCTCAGCAACCTTATACAGCTTCTCACTAGCTTGCACAGCATCCCCCTTCTCGATGTACTCCCTAGCCTCCTCGAAGAAACGCTCAGCAAGCTCGAGATGCACCAACGCCTCCTCCCTAGGATCCATACCCAGCCTCTCCATCACGGACTCCACGACCAGAGACTCGATATCGAAACCCCTCTTCACAGCCTCCTCAACAACCCTCCTAGGCAACCTAACGATATACACACCGCTCTCAAACATCACAACACACCAAACCCGCCAAACAATCTCCGTAAGCCAACTAAATCCTTTCTCCAAAAAGCCCCGGCACATCATCGTTACGAAGCGAAGCACGTGGTAGAGGATTACATGTTCTACATCTATAGAGAGGTTGTTAACGAGATCATGGAGACGTTGCGCAGATATCCATGGCTGATGAGTGTAGACGCTCTCGAGAGCCACATGCACAAGAAGCTGGCTCCGCTAGTAGCTCTCAAGCCGTGCTATACGAAGATTGAGGAACTAATTCCACAGAGGTCTAAGTGATAGCGGGTAGACGAGCTACTTCAGCTATGTGATGATCCGAAAAACCTTCTTCGACCTCGTAATCAGCGCTTTGCACATAGATAGCTATCGATTTGGCTATCCATAGCGCCTCGTTCGGCTCCGATCGCAACGCAACTAATCCGGCTCTCTCCGGTTCCGGAGAAACGCTCTTATAGTTGGGGGTCGGAGTCTATATGCTGGGGTGCGTGGGGATCTACTTGCTGGTGGTTAGATACGGTTCGGAGGCTGAGAGGAAGCGTTTGGAGTACCTGGTGGGTAAGTGGAGGGATGTGCTTAGGTTTGAGAGACCGGGTGGTGCGGTTCTAATCGTCGATGGTAGGGTTGAGGATGTGATGAGGTTCTTGGAGGAGCTCTACTCCAGGATTCCTCGCGAGAGGGTGAGCGTGTACCAGTTGAAGGAGCCCGAGTTCCACCTCGAGCCTCTCATGCTCGAGGGCGTGGTGAGGACTCGGATGCGTGTTGAGGAGGCTTGGGGTGCGGTGAACCTCGTGTTGGCTCGGTTGAGAGGTGCGTTGGTGTCGGAGAGTGGTGGTGAGAGGATCTACACCGTCTCGAGTAGGAAGGGGATGTGCAGAGTTCGTGTTAGCATCGTGCCTAGCGATGATGGTTCCAGGCTGAGGTTCGTCGTCGAGGGCTACTCCGAGGCCGCGACCTACGTCTACGAGAAGCTTCTCCATGAACTTTCTTACGTAGGTGAGGTTGAGAAGCATGCGTGAAGCTTGTAACCCCGATGAGTACATGGACGTTGTCAAGGTGATTCTCAGGGAGGATCTAGAGAGCCTTCGACGAACCTTCACCGTTGAGGAGCGCATAGAGCTATGGAACCAGCTGCGCAGTGCGTGGAAGAAGTACTTGATGGAGTGCGCTCCTCGAGTGCCCAAGGACATAGATAGACTCGTTCGGGGACGGTTCCGATTCGCACAGCTCCTCCTTGCCGCGACCTTCAAGTTCAACAACGAGGGTTTCGAAGATATAACGCGCATGTTCCGCGATGAGGAGTACGAGATCCTTAAAGACTTCGAGGAGTTCAAGATATTCGATAACCTTAGCATCGACGATATCGTTGAGTTCATACGCAGGAGAGAGGGTAAGGTGTACGAGCTCGTCAAGAAGTACTACGAGAAGCAGTACAACATGCTCGACCGCTCCTGGGGCAATCTCATAGGCGATCTGGCGCATGTGTTCAACGAGAGGTATAGGAAGAGGAGGGAGAAGATAGAGAGTGCCGTGATCGAGTACGTTCGTAGGCACGGTCTGCTCACGGTAGTTTCCGAGATCGAGGAGGCTGTGAAGAAGATTCTGGAGGCTGGGGAGCTGAGGAAGAGGATCGAGGAGGAGGTTAGGAGGAGGATAGAGACCGAGCTGGGGATACCCGCTCTCGAGGAGAGGCTCAGGCTCTTCGCGGAGGAGTGCGATAAGCTGTTGAGGAAGCTGAACAAGTTGGAGGAGAGGTACCTGGAGGAGAAGTACCGCGAGGAGATCAAGATCAGGACTGAGCTAGAATCCGAGCTGGAGAGGCTTAGGCGAGAGAAGGAGTCGTTGTTGGAGAGCCACAGGGTTCTCGAGGAGAAGCTGAGGTTGGTCGAAGAGGAGCTGATCAAGGCGATGAGGGAGCTCGGGGCTAAGGAGGAGGAGCTGTCGAGGCTCAGCAGGGAGTACTCGACTAACCGCGGTGTCGTCGAAGCTCTTCAGGCTGAGATCGAGGTCATCAGGAACATGGTTAGAGAGCTCTCGAGGAAGGCTGAGGAGTACCGTAGGTTGTTGGATAGGGTCTCGACTGAGAAGCAGAAGTTGGAATCGAGACTCTCGGAACTCGAAACGATTCTTAGAGGTGAGTCCGAGGGTCATCTAGTCACGAGTGAGGAGGCTAGGGGGTTCGAGGAGCTGCTGATACGCAGGATCGTGCTGAAGATCGGGAGCGGCAACGTAACGATCTACAATCCTGTGAAGGGATCGCGTAGAACCATAGATAAGTGGGACGAGATTCTGCACTATGAGCTAGCTAAGCCCAGCACTAGGAGCGGGGTACCGCGTGGTAAGGGCGTGGTCTTCATCAAGAAGCGGGGGCTCGTGTTCAAGAAGAAGGACGTGGTGATCGAGGCGATCACCCTAGTACACCCTGAGGCTTACGAGGAGCGTGGATGGGATTCCAGACCCATTAGCTTGGCAGAGCTCCTCGATTTGATAACGAGTCGCGTTGACGAGGCTGAGAAGGGTAACTACTACCACGTGCTGATCATCAGCTCACCAACGGGCTTCACCAAGAAGGCTCTGGAGTACATCGGCGGGAGCGAGTTCCACAGGAACTTCGTTGCTAAGCACGTAACGGTCTACCTAGTGGATCCCTTGACCGGCTCCATAACGAGGAACCCGGCGGACAGGGCTGCGGAGGAGAACGAGGAGCTTGCTAGGCTCGAGCTGCCCGAGGAGAGGGTTAGGAAGGTGATGAGCTACGTGCTGTCCGAAGAGGCGTACAGCAGAGCTCTACAGACGTCGCCAGCAGCACCGTTCCTACGCTTGGATCAGATCGCTGAAGCGACGAAGGAGAGCCCCGAGATCATTCGCCACGCCCTAGGTAAGCTAGAGGCTCAGGGATATGGAAAGGTGATGCGTAGTCGTAGTGGCGTAATGGCATTCTTCTACAACCCAGGTCGTGCACCAATGAAGAGGAGTTGAGGATGAGACTATGGCTCAGGAAAGTCAGGGAATCAATGCTCGAGAGTTTCTGAAGAAGGTTTTCGAACGCTTAGCACCACCAATAGCATACCTAGTCAATCCCCAGGTGGGGATTGCAATTAGCGTAGCGGTGTTCGCTACGTGGCTCCTATCAAGGATCGGGAAGTCGGGGAGCGTTAGGGATAACCTCGATGACGAGAAGCTGGTTCTCGTCGAGCTCAGCGCTAAGATCGATGAGAAGAGGAGGAGGATAGAGGTTCTCGAGAACGAGCTCGCTAGGGTTAGCGACGAAACGACTAGGAGGACGATCGAGCACGCGATAAAGATGGAGAGAACCGCTCTGCAATCCCTTATGGAGGAGTACGAACTTCGTCAACTGAGGGTTGCTGCGCTCAGCAGGTTGAGGGATCTAGGCGATGAGGAGCTCTACAGGAAGGTGCTCGAACTCCTAAGGGATGTGGAGAGTGGTAAGAGGTTCGAGGATAAGCAGCTCGAGGTTCTGAAGATGCTCGAGGAGAGGTGGAGGAGGAGGCAGTTGGAGACAAACATCCTACTACAGATCGTAGAGCATGGGTGAACGCGATGATCATCTCCGTACCGATAGTGAAAATCCCTTCCATACCTTTTTCACGTCTCTAGACCCGTATGACTATGTGTAGGTGTGTGGACATGGGTTGGATATCCAAAGCCCTGGGTTTGAGGAAGTCGAAGTCGTGGATCGAGACGGTCAAGGTCGAGGATCTTGAGAGGGAGCTAATGCAGGTAGATAACCAGATCATGCTCCTAAGCAAGGAGATCGAGAGACTCGAGAAGCAGAAGAAGGAGCTGTTCAGGCAGGGTATTGGGAAGAGCGATATCGAGAAGCTGTTGCTCGCTGAGAAGATCAAGGATCTCGATGCCGAGATAAAGATGAAGCTCAGGGAGTACAACAGGTTGATGAAGCAGAGGAGGGCTTTGAGCAACCTCATAAGGCTCAAGAAGTGGGAGGACAAGCTCAAGGAGAAGGGCGTCTGGGAGAAGCTGAAGAGCATCGAGCCCGATAAGTTGATACAGGTGCTGACCAACGTCGAGTTCGAGGAGAGGCTCTTCGAGGAGAACATCGATAGGATAAACCAGTTGCTAGGCGAGGAGCTGGCTAGGGTTGAGATCGACGAGTCGACGAAGGAGATACTGAGGCTGTGGGAGAAGGTTGAGAAGGCTGAGCTAACGCCAGAGGCCGTCGAGGAGCAGCTGAGGGTTAGGGTAAGGGCTGCTGAGGAGGGAAAGGAGAGGGAGAAGGAAGCTACGTAGCTCGGGATCTTCGCATGTCCAATCCAAACCCATTTTTCCTCTCACTCCCCAACTCCACGCACTCCGCATTGGTGTCTCGTCTTGAGCATCGATGCCTCGAGCTTCCTCTTCGATGAGTTGAGGGAGACGAAGAGGAAGCTCGACAAGGCGTTGAAAGAGGGGAACAGGGTGGTTGCAGCTAGGCTCGCTAAGCGCATGAGTGAGTTGCTTAGGGAGCTCGCGAGGTTCCGAAGCTGGAGCTCTCGAGAGCTTCTCGACCTGGCTAAGGAGTACGAAGAGCTCTACCGTAGGCTGGTTAGCGGCGAGTCTATGACCAAGCCTCGGAGTGGAGCACCGTCGATGAGGGTCGTGGAGAGCGAGGTTGGGGAGCTCGATAAGGAGTTCGATGCTGAGGCTCTCAAGCTGATCGCGAGAGCCGACGTTACTTGGAGCGATATAGCTGGGTTGGAGGAGGCGAAGCGAGAGCTCATGGAGGCGGTGTTCTACAGCATTGCTAGGCCCAGCGCTCCTGTCAAGATCGAGCCTCCTAGGAGGTTCCTCCTCTACGGACCGCCAGGCACGGGCAAGACCATGCTCGCGATGGCCGCCTCCAACATGTTGAAAGCGACCTTCTTCTACGTAAGCGTCGATAGAGTCCTCTCTAGATACGTAGGAGACTCCCCGAGGATGATATCAGCGATCTTCCGCCAAGCAAGGAGGTTGGCGCCCAGCGTCGTGTTTTTCGACGAGATCGAGGTGCTGGCAATGCGCAGAGACAGCGATAAGCAGGTGGCGACAGGTGTTGTGCAAACGCTGTTGACGGAGCTGGACGGGTTCAAGACGAAGACCGTGGAGAAGCCCGTGATCATCATCGCAGCAACCAACAAGCCGTGGATGCTGGACGAAGCGATAATATCGAGATTCGATAAGCGAATCTACGTACCACTACCAGATTTCGAAGCAAGGAAACAGATCTTCAAGCTACACCTAGAGAAACGAGGCTTCCAAATAACGGGAATCACGTACGACGAGCTAGCTAGGTTAACGGAGGGCTACAGCGGGAGAGACATAAGGAATGTCTGTCAAACAGCGATAATGATGATGCTACGAAGAGCGAACCCAGACATAGCGGAGAAGCTCGCGAAGATAAAGAACCTAAGTGAATTACAACGCGAAACCTACAGGGTAGAGCCGATAACGAGGGAGGAGCTACTGAAAGCGATAGAGATCGTCAAGCCGACCATAACGAGAGAAGATATTGAGAAGTACGAAGAATGGAGCAGGAGGTACGGTACCTAAGCACATCGAGACTCTGGAGTGCATGAACATTATTCACGGTTTCATCACAAGAATTAACCACACCAATATTCCTCAGGGATATCGCTAGGAAGGAACGCCTCTCTAACCACTTTCAACGGGTTACGAATCGAAGAGCTTGGGGGAGGATGGTCTACGTGGGTACCTCATTCGATTGGATGGGGTATCGATGTTTGGATGCTCTGAGGCTGGTGGTGCTGAGCTTAGGAAGTTTCATCGAAAGGCTGGGTACGACCGGAGAGGTGTTGAGAGTTACGAAGTGTTGAAGACGATGCTAGAGGTTCTGCCGCTAACCCTATGAAGATGCGTAGTATTCATAGATTCTCTATGAGTCTCCTAAGTAGTTCTCGTAATTCTAGCAACCTCCTCTTCACGACCTCTCTACTCGTCGTATCGAGGCTATCCACGATCATTATAAGCTCGTCGTAAGCTCTCTTCAAACCCTCGTCGATTTCCACAGCCTTTCGATACACATCGAGTTTCAAAGCCTGTAGCTTTGGCAATGCCTTCTCCAAACCTAGACTCTCAATGCATTCCAACGCATCCTGCACAACGTTTTGAAGCTTAACCAACGTCCTAAAGATTCTTTCCCTCTCCGATAACTCCCTGAACTTCACAATCAAGCCCTCGATCCTAACCTCCTTACCACCGATGCTATCGGGTATTATCCACGCCGTGTTCTCGTCGTAGACCCTCATCTGCACACCATCAACCTTCGCCAGCTTGATAGCCAAGTTCTTAGGTAGTAGAGTCGGTACCTTCTCCTCGAGCGTTATGAGTTCCTCGCCAGCGCTAGTCACCGTGAACGTGAATAGGGGTCCCAGGGTACCAAGCTGAAAACTATCGCCAGGACTCAGCGGAACCAACTCGCCAGGCCTTACGCGCACACCGTTTAGATAAGTACCGTTCTTCGAACCCCTACCCTCAGGACCATGATCGATGAGGTAGACCCTACCCTCCTTCTCAACGAGCTTAACATGAAACCTACTAACCGTCGCAGAGACGACACCCGTGTGATAAGCCTTCCCACTGCTTGGATAGTACACGTAGACGCCTAGAGGGTCGTAGTTCTCAACAATGTTGCTAAGCTCCTTAGGAAGCCTACCGATGAAGAGTGGGAACTCCTCTACAACATGCCTCTTCTCAACACCGTCAACGCTCCAAACAAGGTTGTATAGAGCCTTTACCAAAGCTACACCTCCATAAAACACTCGATATCATACCTATATAGCTGGATATGGGTAGCGAAGAAGAGTTATCTCCACAATTTACGGTATACCTTAGTAAGCGTCTTAATGGCTTCATCAGCGGAAGGTCTTTTCCAAGGCCCGATCTCCATTGCAGTCCTTACCACCTTCGCAACTCCTCATCTTCAACTAAATTAACCACCTCCTTAAAGCTCTTCTCATTGAGAACCCTGTCCTCACCATCGATGCTCTCACCAGTTAATAGATATAGACCGGGAGGTTACCTAGTTGATGCACATCGATACGATTCTCATAACCGAGTTCTCGAGCACGGCGCCTAAGGTTCATTAAATAAATCATGTTCTGGAGTTCTCCAACCGATGGTGTAGGTGAAGAGGCTATGGATACTCGTCTCAGACAATAGCTTTACAAGGCTAGAGAGGTCGCCGAGCTTAATGACTCTGTTCTTAGCGAATACGTTGCAACACCGCACCGCCCCTACATCGCTTCATCATTGAGCTACATCACCTATTAAGTGGGTAAGTACCTTGCATCTCGATGCTGAAGCTACGTGAACTAGCACCTCGATACCAATGCGCGTTTGGTATCGTCTTTTTCAGGAAATTCTCCAGAGAACCTCACAGTATCAATCCCTTAGACTCTCTAGATAAGATCTGTTAGTCTTTGTGAAGAATCTTCTTCAATGCATTGAGGTACTGTTTATGATGCTCGTTGGAATTACGATGATGGAGAGACCGTGGATGAGGATCCAATGCGGAATGTTCTGGCCATGATGGAGAGTTGAGAGCTTTGAAGTCTGTTGCGAATGATGAGGATCAGTCTCTGGAAAGCTCGTTGGCAAACGGGATTGTGAAGAAGTTAGTGGGGATCTACCTAAGGGCTGATCCTCGCATCTTCAATCGTCTGAGGTAACTGCAGCTGTATTATTCGAGGACGTTAGAGGTTTGAGAGGCTTAGCAAGTACAGGGAATCCCCAGGGTGTGGATGCATCCAAGATTTTGGTTTATAGTTAAACATATCTACGTCCTTATGGAGTTTTTGTGGAGGGTGTCGTACAGTGTCTCAGCGATTGAACGCTATGGATATCGTGAGGATGTTTGAGGAGGATTCTAGGGCTAGGAAGAGGCTTGCTGAATTGCTCGTTAGTGAGCCTGACGTTAGGCTCGCTATCATAAACGCTGTTCTTAGGGATGTAGCTACGAAACAGGATCTGGAGAAGCTAAGGAATGAGTTTAGGCAAGAGATTTCTAGGCTCGAGAATAGGATTGATAGGGTTGAGGAGAGGATTAACAGTATTGAGCAGAGGTTGGCTAGGTTAGAGGGTAGGATGGATCTACTGATAAAGGTGTTCATAGGGTTCAGCGTACCAACCCTAACAGCCGTGATAGGCATACTACTCAAAATGTTGTTCAAACCGTAGAACTTAGAACCCATGCCCTTGCATACGGGTATTAGGTAATGCAGTTTAGCCGTGCTTTCTTGGATACGAAGATCTGAAGCTTTCCGTTGTTGTGGGAGAAGCTATGAGTATCTGATGTGAATGATAATGGGTTTCGGTGTAGATGGATCTCAAACTGGTGGAGCGATGAAGACGAATTCAATTATGTGGATCTATAGTTGTTTTACCTGGGGTGCTAAACCCTGTGATAGATGTCTAGGAGTTTCCTCAATACTTCGTCCATGCTAGGTCGTTCCTCGGGATGCGGTCTCAGCATTTCTGATAGGAGTTTTCTCAATTCGTCGTTGCCTACCCTATCAAGCGCTTGCTGTACGTAACCACTTCTAAAGATGTCCTCACCATCAATGCTTTGCTTAGTCAGTAGGTAAAGGATTAAGTTCCCGAGTTGGTATACATCGACCCGATTCTCGAGTCCATACTCAATAGCCTTCTTACGAAGGTCGCTGTATACCTGTTCGGGTGCTCTCCAACCTGGTGTGAAGATGGAGTAGATACGACTACTTGTCTCGGTTAGCAATTTCACTAAGCTGGAGAGGTCTCCGAGTTTAGCAACGCGGTTAACAAAGAATACGTTTCCAGGCTTGATGTCTCCGTGGATGAGGCCTCGGCTATGGATGTACCTCAGGGCGTCAGCTAGCTGAATCCCTATGAGCACAACATCCCTTAGACTAGGCTTCCAACCCTTGGCAAGCTGCCACTCCATGCTTCCATAGTCAGCGTACTCATAGATCAGTAGAGGAATCTTGGTCGAGTACCCAAGGATCTTGAGGATATGCGGATGCCTAAGCTTCATCGCAACACCAGCTCTCTCCACAACCTTTATGAGCAGGTCTTCGCTTACAGAAGGAACTTCGCATTCCTCGATTACGCATTCGAATCCTCTCGGAACCTTGAATACTACGATCCTCTCTCCCTGCACGCACCTATACGAGCATCCCCAACCTCCACAACCAATCTTCGTACAGATCCATACACCCTCGAACCCTGGTGGAGGGTGGGGGAGCTTGGTTTCGAAGCTCTTGGAGCTACTTAGCTCTAGACGATGCGAAAGGCTATCGATCTCTAACCCAAGGAGTTCCTCGAGGGAGAGTCTCCGGCTTGCTAAGGGGGTAGATCTATCAGTAGTGTTGACCGCTATACTCTTAGCAATTGGGTTCTTTGATCTTTCCAAGCTCTCCCCAACTACCTTCATCAGTACGTACATCCCCAGTACCACGATCACGATGAGAATCGTGAGCGCGATGATGGTATCCTCTTCGAAACGCTTCTCACAAGGTGGTGGGGGAGGAGCGGGTGGATCTGTAGAGCTAATCCCCTTCGAATTCATTACTGATAGCAGTAATCCGATGACGAGCGCTAGCAATGCAAGGACTCCAACGAGTCTTCTACGCATAGCTGTGCGCAACATCGTCACCCACGTACCACTCTCCACAATAGATCCTAATTACACCACTTAAAACTGGGTTGAAGAAATGGCGTAGTTAGTCATGTATAATCATCGCATCCCTCCACCGATGCAACACTAACAAGCTCTGAAGATATCTACTCACTTCGTCAGCGATAACGACGTTCCTCAACGTCACAACTCCTTCCCTATCTCTAGAGGGTCGTGAATAACGATTCTATCCCTAAGCATCTGCTTAGCTATAGCGCTTCTCAGCTCGCTCTTCCTAACGACGATGATGTCCATAGGCACTCCCTTGGGTCGGAGTCTATGCACGAGCTCCTCGATCTGCTCTACATCGTCGTTATCCTTTATCACCACCAAAACGTCGTAATCCCTAGGCTCATCG
>JALWBS010000033.1 GCA_027037025.1 Desulfurococcales archaeon
AGGAGGGTTGAGGGTGCTAGGATTGCTTTACTTGATTGCCCACTAGAGATCGAGAAACCTGATATAACGGCTAAGATAAACATAACGTCACCTGAGCAGATCAGAGCGTTCCTAGAAGAAGAGGCTAGGATACTTAGGGATATGGTTGAGAAGATTGCTGGTGTTGGTGCTAATGTTGTGATTTGTCAGAAGGGTATTGATGATGTTGCTCAGCACTACCTAGCTAAGAAAGGTATTCTAGCCGTTAGAAGAGTGAAGAGAAGCGACATGGAGAAACTAGAGAAAGCAACCGGAGGAAGAATAGTGACCAGCATAAGAGATCTGTCTGAGAAGGATCTTGGTTATGCTGAGCTTGTTGAGGAACGAAGAGTTGGAAACGATAAGATGGTGTTCGTCGAGGGATGCAAGAACCCGAAGGCAGCAACGATTCTCCTAAGAGGAGCTAACGACATGCTGCTTGACGAGGTTGAGAGAAGCATCAATGATGCTCTGCATGCCGTTAGGAACATACTGAGAGATCCGAAGATCGTGCCTGGAGGAGGAGCTATAGAGATCGAACTTGCCATGAGATTAAGGAAGTGGGCAGAGTCCATTGGGGGTAGAGAGCAGTTAGCTATACTAGCCTTCGCAGATGCGCTGGAGGAAATCCCAGCAATACTAGCCCAAACTGCGGGCATGGATCCGCTACAAACGATAATGGATTTGAGGAAGCTCCACGCTGAAGGAAAGATCGCTGCAGGAGTAGATGTGATAAACGGAAAGATATCCGAAGACATGTTCGTGCTCAATGTTGTGGAGCCAGCGATAGTAAAGAAACAGGTAATCAAGAGCGCTACTGAAGCCGCAACAACCATACTCAAGATAGACGATGTAATAGCAGCAGCTCCGAAGAAGGAGGAAGAGGAGAAGAAGGGTAAGAAGAAGGAGGAGGAAGAGGAAGAAGAGAAGAAAACAGAGTTCTAGCTTGATTCGACGTGAATAATCTTTGGGAAGTTATTAAGCCCATTTTTATAAACGTATTTTACCCTTCAATGAATTGCTCTCTTACGTGACCATCATGAGCAGATATCCGCGTATTGCACGCACGGTAGACGACATTGCTATAGGTCCGAAGAGGCTGACTAAGTATGAGCGCGCAAGGATAGTAGCTGCACGAGCCCTTCAACTAGCCTTAGGCGCTTACCCATTCATAGACGTTTCCTCCTTACGAACTAGAGACCCTGTGATAATCGCTGAACGAGAGCTTGAAGCCGGAATACTACCGATAATGATACGTAGGGAGAAACCTAATGGTGAGTACCAGCTGATCCCCGTGAAGATTCTCGTAGAGCATGAGAAACCCGCGTGGGAAAAACGAAGAGAACTCATTAAAAGGCTTTTTCGCTTAGAAGAGGAGTCACAATAACGCACTATGTAGGGAGCGAGGTGCGAATCCCAACAATCTTCACCTTGATCATAGCAGAGAAACCTCGCGCTGCAGAAAAAATTGCTCAAGCCCTTGCTGGTACTAGCTGCAAAAAACTTAGAGTTAAGGGAGTTCCAATCTGGGTCATAAACACAGCTACAGTCAAGTCCATTCCATTACCACTGGTCGTAGCCTCGGCAGCGGGTCATCTATTCTCTTTGCACAGTGATGAGTTTGGGTACCCAGTATTCTCATGTAGATGGGTGCCCAGGTATCTAGTTGAGAAGGAGGCTAGGCACACCAGGAGGTTCTTGGAAGTCCTTGAGGATCTATGCAAGAAAGCGAGGGTCTTCGTCAACGCATGCGATTACGATATCGAGGGATCGTTGATAGGCTACCTAGTGATAAAGTTCTTCGGCGACGAAAGACGTGCATACCGAGCGAAATTCTCTAGCTTGGTGCCGAGCGAGATAAGATCTTCTTTCTCTCGACTCTCCAAGCTGGATAAAGAAATGGCTGAAGCTGGGGAATGTAGACACATCCTTGATTGGTTATGGGGAATAAATGTTTCGAGAGCGCTAATGGATATCTACAGAAGGTTCTCGGGGAGAACCCAGACCCTTAGCGCTGGAAGGGTCCAGACCCCCACACTAGCGCACGCAGTCGAAATCGATCTCAAGCGTAAGTTCCACGTCCCTATACCTCTTTTGTATCCTAGGATAGTGGTTGAGCTCGATGGTAAGAGCTATCAGCTCGAATACGAAGGACCCCCATTCACTTCACGGGAGGAAGCCCAGCGCTTCATAGCATGCGCAAAGCGCGCCGGAGAACTGCTTGTCGTCGATATAGATGAGAGAGTCGAGCGCATACCACCGCCTCCACCATTCAATCTACCCGACTTACAAAGCGAAGCCGCTAGAATACACAGGATAAGTCCTTACGTAACGCAGCGGATAGCAGAGGATCTGTACCTGGACGCGTTGATAAGCTACCCCCGGACCAATAGTCAGCGCTTACCACCCACGCTCAACAACCGTGCAATCGTGGAAAACCTAGCTAAGTACCCCCCACTGGGTAGTTTGGCTCGCAGACTTCTAGATGAATGCAGAGGCGTTTTGAGACCCCATAACGGGCCCAAAACAGATCCCGCGCATCCGGCTATCTATCCAACAGGTGAAATTCCTCGTAAAAAACTTTCTGAAAAGCATAGAAAGATTTACGAACTCATCGTACGACGTTACCTATCAACGTTCTCTAGCGACGCCGTAGTGCGAAGGATTACGATACATCTTGAGGTCTGCGGAAAGAGATTTTCGCTTAGAGGAGTTAGAATAGATAGAGTTGGATGGATGCTCTACTACCCCTACTCTAAACCACGTGAAAGAGAGATTCCCCAGCTGAGAAGGCACTCCAGGATACCCATATCGAAAGCGTCAATCAAGGTTAGCTACTCTAGCCCTCCCCCACCTCTGACCAGGATGGGTTTGATAAAATGGATGGAGTCCCAAGGGATAGGAACAGAGAGTACTAGAGCCGAAATAGTGGAAACGTTGTATCGAAGAGGCTACATTGTGAAGCGCGGACGTTCATCCGAAGTGAGCGACCTAGGCATAGCAGTAGTGAAGCTCCTATCGAAGTACGTACCAGAGCTATGCAGCACCGAGTTAACACGTCATTTCGAACGAGCAATAAATGCGATTATCGACAAGAGAATGCATTGCGCGGAGGTGATAGACGAAGCCAAGAAAGTTCTCACTCATTACTTAAACAGAATTAAGAAGCTTAGCTCATCAATAGCTTCCGAACTCGCTCTATACATCGAGGATCCTCGTAACGAACCTAGGTGCGCACTATGTCGTAGGAAAGCAGTTTCGCAATCGTTATGCGTGTTCCATATGGAAGCGTATCGCCTGATAAAGCAGAACTATGAGCATTGGCTTAGAGCCGGATACCGTTGGGATCAGTATCTTCGGAAGCTATCTAGGTCAAAACTCGCTGGGGCGTACATCCGAGACGTTGCTACATTCCTACTTCGAGAAGGCGTATCTTTAGAAGCCTTGCCGTAGCCTACTAGTCGGTAGCTAACCAATTTGAATAGATAACCCGAATATCTTCAGTACCCCTCCATCGATCTCAACAACATCGCCAACTATATCGCTTGAACTGAGTCCCCTAAGGCATTGCTCAACATCTCTCTTAATTACCTCGTTCAGCGCAACGATGTTCTTAACCTCTTTACATGAAATGGACTTTGATATAGCTATATCTTCGGGATCTATTATGAAGTCGTTATCTCCCTTCGTTACGTACAGCTTCATCCCGTTGGAACACACAATTATGGCTACAACGCGGTGTATGACCATCTGATTTAGATCGTTTAAGAAGACAATGACGCTTCCAAGATGTGGAGACTTATCAAACGGATTGATTAATACTATATCCCCTGTTCTAAGGAGAGGCTCCATACTAACTCCATTAACTACTGCAACCATGGGTTCCTTAAAGACATAGCTACTTAAGTCAGACACTAACAGGAAAAGTATCAGTAGAACTACTAAGCAATCCGCAATCG
>JALWBS010000034.1 GCA_027037025.1 Desulfurococcales archaeon
GCGTGGCTAAAACCATGTTCTTAGCCAAGAAGCACCTCGAGAAGGTCGTTGATAGGAGCGGGGTCGAAACTATGAAAGCTAGGGACTTTCTAGAGCAATTGAAGTCTCCTTGGCTTTACGGTGTTAAAGCTCCTTTCGTGGATATAGAGAAGGTTTACGAGGTGTTTAGATCGTTAGCTCTAAAGATCGTTAAGAGCGTGAAAGGTAACGCTTTAGCTCGAAGAGAAAGCTTCTGAACGTTTCCACGAATCCCTTCGCTTCTTCGATGGTGTGAATGGCTGAAGGTAGTAGATGCGCGTTCTTCTCGGTGAGGTACAGGTATCCTCTGAGCAGAGAATATTTGTGTAGGGCTCTGTAAACATCGTTGCTCCACCGAAGTTCGTGGACCTCTCTCGCGTTAAACGGTCTTCTCTTAGTGAAGTGTATCCCTATCATCCCCCTAGCTCCGGTAGTAAAGCACTCTATGTTTGCCTCTTCACATGCTCTCTGAAGCTCGTTTAGCAGCACCTTGCTTACTTGATCAAGGTTTTCGTATAGCTGTGGGTTCTTAGATAGATACTCAACGGTTTTCTTCCCCGCGATTATGGTCAGCGGATTACCTGTGAACGTGCCTCCGTGAAATGATCTCTTCCTTGGATCAGGGATCTTAACGTGGTCTAGGAGCTCCATTATCTCCGATCTCGAGGCTATGGCTCCCGCACCGGCAACTCCTCCACCAACGATCTTTCCGAGGACCACGATGTCTGCTTTGACTCCGAAGTACTGCTGAGCTCCTCCTAACGCTAGTCTGAACCCCGTTATCACCTCGTCGAAGATGACGAGGGTTCCGTACCTATGAGCGGTCTCGACGAGCTCCTTTAGGTAGTTGCCGTGTGGAGCTATGCATCCAGCAGCTCCAAGCACGGGCTCTACAACGACGGCAGCTACATCCTCTGCTTTCAGCGCCTTTTCGAGAGCTTCGATATCGTTGTAAGGAACGGACCTCGTTAGCGATAGGTATTCCTCGGGGAGACCCGCCGATTCTGGACCTTTGAATGGGGGAGATACGGCTGTGTGTAGAGCATCGTAACCTCCGTGCCACCCACCCTCTACTTTAACAACGTACTTCCTCCTCGTGTACGCTCTTGCCAACCTGAGTGCGTACATGTTCGCCTCGGTACCACTGTTGCAGAAGCGAACCATGTCTACGTTGGGTAGGATCTTCGTCAGAAGCTCTGCGTACTCTACAGCGTACTCGTTGGGAAAGCCGAGGTGCGTACCAACGCTTTTGACATCCTCGAGCGCCTCTAGGAGGGGCTTGGGTAAGTGTCCTAGCATGAGTGCTCCGTGCCCCATCCAGAAATCCACGTATTCGTACCCATCGACATCCACGACCTTAGTCCCTCTACCTCTAACCACGTACACAGGGTAAGGCTCGAAGAATCTTATGTGGTACACGACGCCTCCAGGAAGAACGCGTTTAGCACGCTCGAACAACTCTCTGGATCTTCTCCGACTGCTCTCGAATTCTTTCACTAGTCTGGATACGAATGTGCTCAGTGCCATGCTCGTCGACCCCCGCGATACTCAAGCACTTGATGAAGCAATAAGTTGTATTATGTTTGTCTCCCCTAACCCAGGTTGAAGGGCTTCGAAGACATGAGTCGCGTGCTCGTAGTAGGGCCAGGCGCGGTTGGGATTGCGCTAGCTTACAGGCTCACGCTATCGAGTAGATACGATGTTTACCTAGGTGTTGCTGAGAGACACCTTAACTACGTAGGGAAGGGGTTCGAAATCGAGGATCCTAGGGGGTTCGAATCGTACTTCAGGCCGCAGCGTATCTTGCTTACGGATCGCGAAGTGCCTCGCATGGAACCTTTCGATGTCGTGATCTTAGCGACTAAGATGCACGATCTGGAGAAAGCCTTAGCTTTTGTGAGGAACGTTGTTGGTATAGACACGAGTGTGGTCACGGTGCAGAACGGATGGAATCCTCACCGTGTTTGTGTGGGTGTCTACGGGTTCCGTGCAGTTCACGCTGTGCTGACTATGGGGGTCTCTAAGGTTGGGCGCAATAGGCTCAGGATTGCGAGTTTTGGTGAAGCCTATGTGGGGTCTCTATACGGGGTCACGAGATACGTCGTCTCGGCCTCGACGGTGCTTAAGGACGCTGGGATGGATGTTCACATAGTCGAGGATGTAGAGCCGTGGATAGCTCTCAAGCTCATCGTCAATGCTGCGATCAATGCTTTAACAGCTATTTTAAGGGTTCCGAACGGAGCACTACTAAGCGAACCGTTAACGAAGTTGCTGAGCGACGTCGTTGATGAGACGCGTATCGTTGTAGAAAAGTGCTTCGGCATCTCGCTTCCTCTGAACCCTGTGAATGCGGTTATTAGAGTTATTGAGGAGACGGCGAGCAACAGATCATCAATGCTGCAAGACTTGGAGGAGGGTCGTAAGAGCGAGATCGACTATCTGAACTGCTTAGTATCGGAAGTAGCCAAAGGGTGTGGCTTAGAGGCTAAGCTAAACAAAGCTCTTTGCATTATAGTCAGGTGGTTAGAAGTCGCAAAGGGATTGAGAGATGGATCTGACTACGGCGTTGATAGTTTTCGTAGGTAGTTTGGCCTCGAACTCCATACCGTTCATAGGAGTACCCTACTTAATAGGCGTGGGTATAGCTACGTCTAGAATGGGTCCTCTCGATACGGCGCTGACGATAGTACTGTCTTCTCTAGGAGCATCCATAGGCAAGATAGCGGTGTACTTCTTCGGAAAGGTGTTCAGGTTGAAGATGAGTGACGAGACTAAGAAGAATTTGGAGGTTTTCCGGGATTTGATGGGGAGATCGCTATTCATAGCAACGCTAGTGTTTGCAGCAACACCTCTGCCCGATGATGTTCTATACATTCCTCTGGGTATGTCAGGGTACCCCCTAGCTCCGTACTTCCTAGGCGTGTTCATAGGGAAGCTCGTGTTAACGAGTGTTCTGTGCCTATACTTCGGCTATACGGCGAGGTTTGTAGAGGGATTGATTTCGAGGAACCTGGTTGCTGGGATAGGGGTTGCATGCATGCTGAGCGTTGTTACCTCGATCTTTGCGTATGCGATAGTTAAGATGGACTGGGTTAAGATAGCTTCTACTTGGAAGAGCGAAGGTGCTTTGAGCGGGATGCGCATTCTCTTGAAGGAGTTCTTAAGAGTTACCTCGGGATTGCTCCGAAGAGCTACACTGAGGCGTTGAGGGACTTGAGTACGTATATCAGCTGGCTTCGATTGAGTCTGTAACGCGCAAAAACCTTGTCTATCCTATCCCTATTCAATTCGTGCATGACCGCTATAGGCACATCGACGCTTCTCAAAGCTTCGTTATCTATCAAACCCTCGCCTATATACGCCACCCTCCCCAGATTCATCAACTTCCTTAGGATGTCAATTGCTCGCGCTCTTCTACATATCGGTGCGAAGATCTCTATGTAGTTCCCGCTCTGATCAGTGTACACGGTCAAGCACTTCGATCTCGGATTCGGTCTACTGACCTTCCCTATGATGCTGTTTATAAGCTCTTGCGATGCGACGCTCAGAGACCCGTTCCACTCGATAGCTACCCCCACAGCATCGCCGAACCTCGTCTTCCTGAGCTCGACCGTGAAATCGCGCGACTCTTCCAGACTTCGAAACACGTTGAGTATCGTATGGGTATACTCCTCGATCTTCCTAGGAACGATGATATCGTCGGGGGTAACGATCTCACACCCATTGCAGCACACAGCAGCATCGAAAGCATCGGCTGTGCGCTGGATTGCGGTGTACGATCGGAACGAGACTATGATGACCTTGTACCTACGCCTTAGCTGAGATAGAAGATCTATCACAGCTTCGTCAGGTAGTGCCCGGTACCGAGGTATCGATGGAGGTACCACTAC
>JALWBS010000035.1 GCA_027037025.1 Desulfurococcales archaeon
GGAGCTCGCTGCCATGAAGTACATGTCCGAGCTTCTGAACGCTTCCTTCGTGGATCTGAGACCTATCAGTGGCACGATAGCCAACGCCACGGTGTTCAGAGTTCTTGGAGCACCCGGAGACAAGGCAGTCATACCCCCTGTCCAAGCTGGCGCGCACGTTAGTCATACTAAGTACGGTACGCTCGGAGCGTTAGGAATCGAACAGATTGAGATGCCGTTCGATTTAGAGAATATGAACATCGACGTCGATAAGGCGGTTAAGCTCATCGAAGAAACGAAACCAAGATTCGTTGTGCTAGGAGCAAGCCTATACCTCTTCCCCCATCCAGTACGTGAGATCGCTGACGCCGCTCATAGCGTCAATGCGAAACTCGTTTACGATGCTGCTCACGTACTTGGGCTGATAGTCGGTAAGCGCTGGAGGAACCCCCTTGAGCACGGAGCTGACGTGCTAACATCGTCGACGCACAAAACGTTTCCCGGACCTCAGGGAGGGTTGATAGCTACTAACGATGAGGCTCTGTACAAGAAGGTGTCTAAGACCGTATTCCCATGCTTTGTCAGCAACCATCATCTGCACAGACTGCCCGCCACGGCTATAACAGCGTTAGAGATGAAGTACTTCGGAGAGGCTTACGCTGATCAAGTAGTTAGGAATGCTAAAAGACTCGCAGAGGCACTGCATGCTGCAGGATTCAAGGTTCTAGCCGAGCACCTAGGATTCACGCGATCGCATCAAGTGGTGCTAGACGTTAGGAACCTAGGTGGAGGAGCTAGGGCTGCAGAGCTCCTCGAACAAGCAAACATAATCGTGAATAAGAACTTGTTGCCATACGATCCACCTACAGCGATAAAGGATCCCAGCGGCTTGAGGCTCGGAGTACAGGAGATGACTAGGTTTGGGATGCGTGAAAGCGATATGGAGTACATCGCTGAGCTGTTTAAGAAGGTGTTGATAGATGGTAGAGACCCTAAGAAGGTTAAGGAAGAGGTTATAGAGTTCCGAAAGCAGTTCGTAGAGATCCATTACACATTCAAAGTAGAGCTTCAAGACATCATCCATAGAGGGTTCGACATACCCTTCATAGTGGATCTGAGGATATAGCCATGCGCTGCTGCATAATCACCATAGGCAACGAGATAATTCAAGGGAGAATCGTAGATACAAACTCAGCGTTTCTCGCAAGAAAGCTGAGCATTCTGGGACACGAAATCCGCGCGAAAATCAGTGTGGGGGACTCCCACGAGCTCATAGCAAAGGCTCTGAGTACATGTTTAGATACCTTTGGCTGCGATCTAATCATTACGACGGGGGGCCTCGGCCCTACACCTGACGATATAACGTTGGAGGCTATAGCGAGAGCTCTTGGGCTCGAGCTTACCTTAAACGAGGAGGCTCTCAAGGAGATTGAAAGGAAATACCGTGAGAAAGGTCTGGAGATGACTGAAGCTAGGAAGAAGATGGCTTTGATGCCCCGCGGAGCGAAACCAATACCTAATCCCGTAGGCATAGCTCCCGGAGCTTTGATAGAGACCTACGTTGGTGGTAGAAAGATCCTCATAGTGGCCCTCCCAGGTGTACCCAGGGAAATGGAGTCGATGTTCTCGAGCTTCGTTGAGAAGATGCTGAGGTTACCTAATAGATTCCTGATCGAGGCCTACATCGACTTGCTGAACGCTAGGGAATCAGACTTGGCACCGCTAATCAAAGAGCTGCAAAAGCGCTACCCCGAGTTCTACATAAAATCGCATCCCATGGGCCACGAGATCGAGAAACCATCTATACTACTCTACATATCTACGTACGACTCCGATAAACAGCGAGGGGTCTCTAGATGCATCGATTTGCTAAAGGCTTTAGAAACGAAGCTGCGTGAGGCCCTACCTCACGTCGAAGTTAAGATAAGAACCCCCTGCACGTCACAGTGATCGCATCCGGATTGCTAACAACCTTAGCCGGTTCCGCCAAATACTGCCCTATCATACATCTCTTCGAAGATTCTTTTCTTAGTACGGAGGAGATTCAACGCCATTCCTGGTCTCGCATTGCGGTACTCATAGGCTTTCGCGGCTAGCACTCTAAGCTCTTCCATCGTCGCATAATCAAGTGGCGCTCCTTTACAACCGCTCTTCTCCCACCTACGGTATAGATCCTCAACTATTCTCGAAACTTCATCGTCTCCGTAGAACGCAGCCTTAGCGTACGGATTGGGGTTGCCTTCGATCCACCTCTCAATCTCTTCAACGAGCTTTTCACGGGTTGAGGAATCCCGCGGCATCGTCTCAGCTCGTACTCTACTCGCTACGAACGCTTAAGAAGCTGAGCTAGTGGCAAGGGCGATTAGCTTGGCGGGCTTAGTTTTACGAGCTTCTATCAAAGGCTTGACCTTCTCAACAAATTCTTGAAGCGCTTTCACGTTCCATTCATGGCAGCTCCTTCTCCTGGTATCGATGGGCACCCCAAGTTCCTCGGCGATCTTCGTAGTGAGACCAGCTTTCTTGATCTCTAGCTCACTGAAACCTCTCCCAACGCGTACACCCTGGTCTACGCCGGCATGCTTTAACAGCCTAGGCCTCTTAACGATCGGCGCTGGGACCTTGACGTATACACAACATTCGCTACTCATCACTACCCCTAGCGCTGTGTAGAACGATCTCCTTATAAGATTAGATGGTGTGTAAGCTCCTAGGAAGCCTTGCCAAGCGATAAGCGTAGGAAGGGGTTTTCCGCGGAGAGAGAGTTAGTGAGGAAGCTTTGGCGTTATGGCTTTGCCGCCATTAGGGGGCCTGCCAGTGGAGCCAAAGTTAAAAGAAGCGTTTACCCCGATGTTGTTGCCATCTACCGAGGTAAAGTGCTGGTGTTCGAGGTCAAGTCCAGGGGCAAGCTTCAGACGATATACATGGCTCGGAACCAGCTTGATAAGCTCATGGAGTTTGCACGGAGGGCGGGAGGCGAAGCTTACGTAGCTGTAAAGGTGTCGGAACTCCGGGATTGGAAGGTAGTTAGCGTGTCGAGCATCGAGATCGCAGGTGAGAAGGTCAAGATACCGAAGGATGTTATAGAGAGAGCTCCTTCGCTGCACGACTTCGTAGCATCCGTGCTACATAGAGGCTTAGACGAGTTTGTGAATCGAAGCGAGGAGTCCCAGCCTTAGCATATCTTGACCTCGACCTCGTAGCCCAGTTTCGACAATCGCTTCTCGAGCTTCCTAGCTTTCCTAGCTATCGCGGAGCTATACAGCGTTCTAGGAACCTTTATCACAACGGTGTTTCCTTCTACCTCAACATCCGCATAGGGAACGCTTTTCCGAACGATCTCCACGATCTTATCCTTTATCGCTTCGCGACTGAGCTTCTTAACGGGTACGACTACGGTCTGTTCGCCGAAGGTGTATATCTCGTACTCTAACTCACCCGTTAGGAAGTCCCGAACCTCTACAACGGGTCGTGCAAGCTCGGCTTCTCTTAGTCCCGTAGGAAGCTTCACCGTCATTCTAACGTCGTAGACCTTGCTAACCGTACCCTTCTCGATGAAAATCACCGTATCGATTACGCTCGGTATCATCCCGAGGTCTACGCGCCCTATGAACCTCTGAATAGCATCTATAGGAGAGGTCGCGTGCACAACTCCTATCATCCCTATCCCCGCAAGCCTGAGATCTACATACAGCTTGAAGTCCTCATCGTTCCTCATCTCGTCAAAGACCGTGTAGTCCGGGCGACTAAGTAGGAGGAGATCGTGTAGTTCTGAGGGATCGGCATAAGCTTTCGAATACTGCGATACCGTTGGAGGTAAGCGCATATCTCTCGGAGCCTCTATCGTCTTGACTATCCTACCCTTTCTACTGTAGTACTCTGCAAGAGCTTGAGCAAAGGTCGTTTTACCCATTCCCGGCGCTCCCGCAATCAGTATGCCTTCAGCACGCTCCTCCAGTCTCCGAATCAGCTTCTCAGGAAGGTTATAGTCCTCGAGCCTCAACTTAACGACGGGTCTCGTGATCGTAACTTCGTAGCTGTCGCACACCGGTGGCTTAACTATCACTATCCTATAGTCCTGGAGCTGCACTATCAACGACCCACTCCTCTCAACTTCAATCCTTCCACTACCGGCTCTAGCCCTCCTAACAATCTCCTCTATGAGCCTCTCCACATACTCTCTAGGTATGGGTTCCGAAGTCACATCAGTTAGAACCCATTCTCCAGGCCGACCCTTCTTGGCTCGGACGGGAACCCCTTCCTTTATGTGAACACTTAGTGTATCTCGATCGAAGAACTTCTCGAACCACAGCTCCTGGCTTATCATAGGCTCTACGTACATCGCATCTACTCCCAAAGCTTTGCAAGCAAGGTACTGCAACCTGTCGTGAGTCACTAGCTTAGCACCAGCGCGCGCTGCATACTCCCTAATAGCGGTGTTAAGATCCTCTAACGTCAGGGGTTGAAGCCCTCTAGTAATCTCGACCACATCGATTAGTGCTAGTCCACGGTCCCCAAGCTCTCTAACGCGCGAGAGCTCCTCTAACCCTAGAAACCCGAGGGCTCGACCCTGCCTAGCCTCCCTTTCGAAGAACCTTATCATCTCTAGCGGAATAAGTATACGACCCCTTATCCTACCCTGCTCGATTAAAGAGGATAGACTCCTCTCTACGATCACCGTAGCGTCCGGTATGTAGACGTCCTCGAAAGCCATCTTACCCATAGCTCTAGCACACCCTAGAAGACGTGTACGGGTAACCTAGTTTATAGAATACGTGGAACATTGCTACAGAACAAAATCTTACTCTTCGTAAGTCCTTAAGATAATCCTCTTCTCCACCTTAGACGCGCGTAGCTCCTTCACTATGTAATCGAAAGCTGCATCCGGATCCGTGCCTGAACCACAGGTGTAGACATCCACCGTAGCGAACCTGTACTCGGGCCAGGTATGTATCGATATGTGGCTCTCAAGCACGATTCCAATCACGCTAACACCCAAACCTATCTTCCAAGCCTTAACGTCTAGCAGCGTCATTCTACCAACTTTAGCAGCCTCGATAACAACCCTATTGAGTTTGCCTAGATCCATCAGAATCTCTTGGTCACACTCGTAGAGATTGCCCACTACATGCTTTCCGTAAACCAACGTCCTTCCCGTAGAGGTCTTCACAGATGCTGTTACGACCCCCATTTCTGACGCCGAGGGGGGTCTTGGGGGGCACTACTTATATACATTACTCACGTGAAGCAATTGAGGAGTATTAAATACCCTATATAAACCGGGTAAAGGGAGTCCTTAACTGCTACGACCCCCCCTTTAAATATATGTACCAACACTTACTTAAGCTGCTTAACGAAGCTAGGTAGTCACTGGTCGCTGGAGCACACAGCATACGGTGACTGCGTATGTTCATAAGCTCTAAGAACGTGCTCAAGAAAATACTCGAGCTAGCAGACGATGAACTGCGCGATAAGATAAGGACCTTAAGCGATGAGGAGCGGAGAGTGTTTGAGTATTTTCTATCGAATATATCTGTTGGAACCATCATAGCGCTCAGAGAGCTTACAACGCTTTACAGAGTTCGTAATGCGAGAGACGTATTGAGATCCTTAGTGGAGAAGGGGTTGCTGGAGAGAGGTAGTGGTTGCTATAGTTTATCGCCTAGGATTCGCGATTTGTTATTCAAAGTGTATAGGGAGTTGATATGAGCATCCCGATTTCGGATTGCCATACGCATACTAACCCGGTTAAAGGTCTTGGCATGAAGGTGATCGCTAAGAAGTTCAGAGATGCAGGAGGCTGGTTCCTAGGAATAGTGTCTCTACCACCGTCTCACTACGGGTTAGAGCCTACATTTGATGGGTATAGGAAGGCGTACGACCTTATCGTACGCGAATCCGAGAGCGCTAGAGACATCGGTTTAGAAGTTCGTTCATTCATAGGTATTCACCCTGCTGACATCGACAAGCTCTTAGCTAGGATTGGCATTGAGAAAACTGCTATGTTAGTGGATAGAGTTCTAGAGCTTGTTGAAGACTACATCAAGAGAGGCCTTGTTAATGGGTTAGGAGAGTTCGGAAAGCCTCACTACAAAACTGTTCCGGAAGCGTTTTCACTATGCGAATACGTAACGATTAGAGCGCTGGAAATCGCTCGCGATTACCAAGTACCTGTACATCTCCATCTAGAGCAGAAGGGCATCGCAACAACTCGATCGCTCACAATCATCACCAAGCTCGTCGGAATCTCTAAGGACTTGGTGATCGTGCATCACGCCGATACCAGAACCTCTATATCGTGCTCACAGCACGGTTACCCCCATACAGTGCTAGGCAAATACGAGCTTCTTCGATCGGTACTCTCTTCAATACCAACAGCGGAGATGACCTTGGTGGAAAGCGACCATATAGATGATCCTAGAAGACCTGGTGTCGCGATGTATCCGTGGGACATAGCTATCTCCATAGATAAACTTCGTGAAGATGGTTTCGACGAAGAGGTACTTCATAGAATTCTGGTGGATAACGTCGTTAAGCTGTTCGGCGCTAAGCCTCCTTAACGACGATCAAGGCAAGGTGCTCAGCTTTCCTTACACAGGTGCACCAAGCCGCATCGCGTCTTACTTACCTAAGACCTTGCTCACGAAAACATTCATTCTCTCCATCACACATTGATCTATACAGCTGGTTTCGCACTCGATAAGCTTCTTACCCGAAGCTAGATCCCGGCATTTGGGATCGCACTCCCTTAAACAAGGAGCTTTATTGAGCTCTACGACAACATATCTACTGAGTCTAGTTACGTGGAACAAGTGTATGGCTCCTCTTTCTCGCAGCAACTCTAGGAATTTCTCAGCATCGTCCCGCGGTAGAACCACGAACCCGTGTCTAAGCAAGTGCTTAATGTAGTGTTGCGTAGCTTGCACAGCTATCCGACCCAGTGCGTAGATTTAACCTCCTATAGGGAATCTTTAAGAACTCGAGCACCTTCTCAACGTATCTAAAGTGATCAGGGGTTCCGCACGATCTCCTCACGAGACCATTCAAGTACTTAACCTTTAGCAGCACCGAACCATCACTGTCTATGACCTCCACGAATCCTTTGATCTCGTTGCGTAAGTTCTTAACAAGCTTAAGGTGGACGATGACGCCACTTACGCGATCTACCTCAATCTCGTAGGCCTCCCCAATGCTGTAGGTAGCTCTAATCCGTCTTCTCCGCTTAACACTAGGTCTCCTAACATCGTTGCCCACGACCTCCAACACGGTTTCTCTAATCGCGTGTTTCGAGGTTTTACTGCGAGAACTCTCTTCTCGAAGAATCAACTATGCTCACCACGGCACCTCTTTGAACAACACTAACGCTACCCAACTCAGCGAATAAGCATTTCTTCGATTTAGCAATCCCTTCCCTTCGCAAGAACACAACCCCGCTGATGATCACTTCCTCCGCACCCCTCAGCATACCCTCCTCAACTTGTTTACCACTCCCCTTCTCGTAGATTGAGTACAAAATCCCTTCGGGCTCGAAGCATACTCTAACAACAAACCTCGCATTGGCGCACATCTCCAGCACCTAACCTCATTACGAACCAGACTATCCCTCTTTTATATCTGTGCTTATTAATCTTGAACTGTTTTGATAATCGGTGGTATTGCTTGAGTACGCCCAGGATACTGGTCATAAACGTTCCGATACCAGAAAAGTCGAGCGTTATCATAGGTCAGAGCCACTTCATAAAGACCGTCGAGGATATCTACGAAGCGTTGATGAGCAGCGTTCCCGGGATAAGATTCGGTCTGGCTTTCAATGAGGCTAGCGGTAAGAGACTCGTTCGATACGAAGGCAACGATGAGGAGCTTACTAAGGTAGCTATAGACACTGCCTTAAAGATTGGAGCAGGTCACGTATTCGTCCTGTACATAAGGAATGCTTGGCCCATAAACGTGCTCAACGCATTGAAGCACGTGGTGGAGGTCGTGAGGATCTACGTCGCTACATCGAACCCCGTGCAGGTAATCGTTGCAGAGACTGATCAGGGGAGAGCGGTGCTAGGGGTAGTGGATGGGTACTGCGTCGTGGGCGTGGAGAGCGACGAGGATAAAGCTGAAAGGCATCGATTCCTACGGGAGATCGGATATAAGAAGTGAGCCCTTTCGGGTAGCACCATGAAGATATCGATAGATCTTTTTAAGCGCATTACCATAGAGATTCCTGAGGTCGTATTCGAAGTATTTAGTAGAGTGGACAGCAAAGTGCTGGAGGCAAACGAAGAGCTTGTGACGAGGTTCGTAGAGAATGAAGAGCTCGCATCTTCGTGGATATTAAGCGTTGTTTCTTCCTACAAGAACTCTGCAGACTATGCTCTTGCAACCATCAGCAACGGTTCGATGTCCTTATCCATAGGAGTGTTTATCAGGAACAAACCTAGCAAGCAAGTACTCATAGCCCCGAGCATTTCAAAGCTTTACAGAGTGATCTACGTAGAGGATTCTGGAAACAGCTCCTCACCCTCGAGAGAAACCGCGATCAGTAGCTCTAGCCTTAGCAATGCACATATCTACACCCCTCCCGAGGAATACTACGTGTTCGAATCCATGTTCATACCGAAGGTGGATAGAGGTATTCTGATATTTGAGCACGACTACGGAAACACGCTCATAGACATAAAGGAGTTTATGGAGTTCAGAGCTTCTAGTACCGAGGTACGCCAGAGTAAAACCTCTAAGAGGTCGTCAAGATCCTCAAAGGGATCCCGATCCAAAAAGGGTAAGCGTTCTAAGCGTAGGAAAGTAGCTTCATCCAAGTAATGCTATTAACACTGCTTTTGCTGTATGAAGTCTGTTCTCAGCTTGATCCCAAACCACGGAATTCTTGGACTCTATGATCTCGTCAACAACCTCTTCTCCGCGGTGCGCTGGAAGGCAGTGCATGAATATGTAATCTTTCTTGGCATGCTTTACGAGTTCAGGGTTAACCTGGAGATGCCTTAGGTCTCTAATCCTCTTCTCACGCTCAGCTTCTTGCCCCATGCTCACCCACACGTCGGTGTATATCACATCAGCATCCTTAACTGCCTCTACGGGGTCGTACGTTATTACGATCTCTGCTTTGGTTTCGCTAGCCTCTTCCTGAGCTAACTTAAGTATCTCCTTACGTGGTTCGTACCCCTTAGCCGTTGCTATGTATAGCTTGCCCCCTAGCTTAGCTACCGCCAACATGAGGCTGTGCAACACGTTGTCCGCTCCATCACCTACGAAAGCTATCTTCAGCTTGGCTATATCCCCCTTGAACTCCTCTATGGTCATTACATCGGCCAGAGCCTGAAGTGGATGCTCGACATCGCTCAGAGCATTTATCACTGGAATGCTAGCGTAACGAGCGAGCTCTACGAGGGTATCGTGTCTGTATACACGTGCGGCTATGGCGTCTAGATAACGATCCAAGACCCTTGCAGTATCTTTAATGGGCTCTCCTCTAGCTAGCTGAAGCTCGCTCGAGGATAAGTACAGCGCTTCACCACCAAGCTCCCTCATAGCAACCTCTAGGCTTACACGAGTACGGGTACTGGGCTTCTCGAATATGAGACCAAGTATCTTCCCTTTCAAGACCTCGAGCTTCCTAAGACCAATGCGCCGAACGTTCTTGAGATGCTTCGATAATTCGATCAGAGCTCGCAGCTCGTCTCTACTCAGATCCGCTATCGATAACAGATCGCGTCCCTTAAGGGTTTGGAGAGCCATGGGTCGGCGCCCCTCAGCACTTACGGACTGTCGAGATATATGGTTTCTCTGCTTGGAAAAAGCGATCTATCTACGCTTGAACCAAGCATCGAGACTCGTTATCTTACCCCGTAGATACTCTCTATACGCCTTCTTCAACCTCTGCAACGCGTTCTGCACTCTATCGAGCGAGAAATCGTGTTCGTGAACCAGTATCTCTATAACCATCTTCTCGTCAGGTTCTCGCCATTCCAACTTGTAGTTGTCCGTCACCCTAGGGTTCAGGAAGTACTCTCTTATCTTGAGAGGATCCTCGGGAAACTGCGCTCGTGGAAGAACTTTCAGAACCTTTTCGAGAGAGCCATGGGTTTTTATCAGCTGAAGCGCGGTTTTTGGACCGATGCCCTCGACACCGTCCGGATTGTAGTCCGTGCCTATGAGAATAGCTATGTCGACGAGTTGCTCCCTAGTTATTCCAAGGGATTTTAGGAGCTCGTTTAGGTATATAACCTCAGGCTTGATCTCGACGTACACATCCTTACCTGGGAGTTTTCTTCTACCCGTGATTGTGAGATTTCTGACCAGCCTCGGTGCTCCAAAGAGAAGAGCATCGTAATCCTGGCTAGCCGCTGCCCAGGCATCTCCCTTCGCAGCCATGTAAGCTGCTTGAGCCTCGCCCTCGGCGGGCGCCTCTACGTAGGGTATGCCCATAGCCTCCAGCAGCTTCTTAGCGCTATCAACCATTTCCTGACTTAACCTAATCGCTTGCACAGAGTACTTCCTCGCTTCTTCAATCCTACCTTCCTCTCGTGCGCGAGCTGCTAACTCCGCCGCTTTCTCTCGCCTAATCCTTCTACGCTCGATCTCCTGCCTCTTCAGCTCCGGCGGAGTCCCGTCGAATACGTACACGGGCTTTATTCCGTTCTCAACCAAGTTGATGGTTCTGTAGAACAGCCCGCTTAGATGACTCGTCACCCTACCTTTCCTATCCATCAAGGGCGTTCCGTCGGGTTGCCTTATCGCAGCTAGGAATTGGTACAATGCGTTGTAAGCGTCTAACGCTATCACCTTCCCCATCAACTCTCTAAGATCAACAATCTCCTTCTTTGCTGAGGAAGGGATCAGGTCGCGTAGGTTCACACCCACGTTTAACCCCTAGGAAAGTGCTGTTCCGGGATAGAATATGTTATTCGGTGTTCAGGGCTTCTTCTTCAGAACCACTACCTTAACATCCTCCTTCACGGAACGCGCGCTTACGAAACCCTCGATTTCCAAACTCATTATTATGTGTGAAAACTCGCTTTTAGAAATGTCTCTCTCCCTCCTTAGGTACTCCAGGATCTCTCTATCTAGCGCTGAGCCTCCCTTAGTTTGGAGATACTCGAATATCTTGAACTCTATCGATCTTCTGCAGTACATAGCTAAGTACCTTAAGGACCTAGCCTAGATATGTAGACCACGTCCACATTATCAATTCCTTCGACGGACTTCACGATGTCTTCTACCTCCTCTGTTCCGCCCTCGATATTCTCCGGCATTACTATGTATAGATCCACGGCTCTGTATCCAAAGGCTATTTCAACGGGTTCCCATTTCATTAACGCGTAGCGATCTTTGGGTAGCTTCTCCTCGACTTTCTTCACTAAAGGCTCTAGATTTTCAAGAACCTCTGAAGGGTAGGCACGTACCACGACAATTACCTGTCCCGCCATCTTAACCACCTAAGGACCTTCAAACCCACAGTTAGGGCATCTGTAAGGAACAACCATGGTTCGGCATTTGTAACAACGCCAGATCACGATCGCTCCACAGTTAGGGCATGGGAAAACAGTTGCCTTCTCTCCCGGAACTATGGTCTTTCGACAACTAGAGCAAACCTTTATCGGAGCCGCTTCGTATACCGCTGGTTGAGATTGCGTAGACATGCCGCTGACACCTAGAACCTAGTTGAGGTGTTTCAGAGATTAAAATATTGTTGGTGATAACGATGCCCGAGTACAAGCAGTGCATAGTTGTTAGAACCGATATCAAGATGAGCAAGGGCAAGCTCGCAGCTCAGGTAGCGCACGCAGCAGTGGAGGCTGTGCTTAGATGCCTCGAGAATCCGCTGTGGAGAGAGTGGATGAGGGAGTGGGTTAAGGAAGGTCAGAAGAAAGTTGTTTTGAGGGTATCCTCGCTACAGGAACTAGAGGAAATTGAGAGGAGAGCTAAGGAAATTGGGTTGCCAACCGCTAAGATCGTTGACGCTGGGAGAACCGAGCTACCTCCGGGAACGGTTACTGCGCTGGCTATAGGTCCTGCGCCGAGCGAGCTTATAGATAAGGTGACGGGGAGGTTGAAGCTACTTTGAGGGCTATCGATAGCTTCGTTTCTAGCTACGTGATCGATCATGTTCTGGGAATACATTTCCTAACATATCCC
>JALWBS010000036.1 GCA_027037025.1 Desulfurococcales archaeon
GCTTACAGACGCGGTCAATGAACTTGAAACCCCTAGTCGATGCCAGCTCTACGCACTTACCCAACGGTGTTACGCTTGAGCAGGTTATCAGTAGTAAGGTACCTCGCTTAGCTACTCGGCTAGCCATGTCGAGGATCTCGGCTAACGCGGTGTGTGTCTCACCGCAGCACCAAGCAAGGTCTCGCGTATCCGAGGGGTTGAGGGGTAGGTAAGGTGGGTTGGAGAGGATCATGTCGTAGGGCCCCATCTTCAGCACGGTGTCTGGGCTGCGCGTGAACTCGGCGTTGTTAACGCCGTTGATGGAGGCGTTGATCCGTGCAACAGCTATGCATCGGGGATCGATGTCGTAGCACACCACACGGTTGCAGTAGCTAGCTATCGCTATGGACACCGCTCCTGAGCCACATCCTAGCTCTAGAACTCTGTAGCTACGCTTGGTTAATCGCTGAGCGACTCTTGTAATCAACGTTGTTGATACGGCGTATCTAGGGTCGAAGGTTGCGGAAGTAAGCACGAGCTTGTGTCCTAGGAAATCAACGATCTTCGTTCGTCGAAGCGTGGATAAGTGCCAAGCTCTTAGCAACGCGCGGATGATGCGGGCTCTGATCATGGTTATAGCTACCTGATTAAGAACGCTATCAGGAGCGGTATGGTGCCTATCGCTGCGAAGCGTAAGCCCCATGCAATTCTATGCTTCTTTATTAGCTTGCCTAGGTAGAGACCTAAGCTGAACAACGTAGCGACGACGCATGCTAGGGACAGTACTACGCATACATGGATACTGAGCGATCCCAGAATGGCGGGTACGAATGCTAGCGAGGAGAGTGCTGGAAACGAGAATGCACCTAGAGCGGACCACATCGCTACGTAGAGAGCGACTAAGCGAGGAGCTTTGCCTAGGAGAGACTTGTTCATATCCCTCATCATGTGCCTGGACAGCGACGATAGCTCGACCCGCCTCTCCGCCTCTTCAACGAAGAACACCGCTAAGAAGTTGCTGAGAAGGCTTATGGATAGCGCTAACCCTAATCCAGTCGCTATGTAGCTGTACGGATTGAGGTTTCCCGACGAGTAGTTACCCACTATAGCCCCCGCGTAAGCAAGAATAGAATCGACGGCGTTAGTCACAAACATTCTTCTAGCAACGCTCTTAACATCCTCGTCTATGAGGAACCTCTTAGCCTCTAAGAGCGATAGCCTTATCCTTCGTCGAAGTCTTCTAGAGGATTCCAATTCACCTCATCCACTACATACGTAACCACCTCACAGAAGCTTATAACACCATATTTCCGAGACCCCCCATCGATAATCGTAGGTGATTCCACTCGTGGGATCGAGTCTAGTGATCAGCGCCTTATCAGCGATTTGGTACATACTCCCAGCGTACATCGCGAACGCTTCTCCCGTAGTGCTGGCGAAGATCGTGAAGAACAGGCACCCCATCGATTTCGGGGCGAAGTTCATCGATGGCAAGAGGATTCTGGGGGATAGCAAAACTATTGAGGGGTTCTTCTTCGGCGTAGCTATGGGGTTCCTGACGGGGGTCGTGCAGGGGGTGGTTGTAGATAGCGTGAGGACGTACGTGGTAAGAGGGTTACTACTCTCGTTGGGGGCCATGCTAGGCGATTGCCTAGGATCATTCATTAAGAGAAGGCTTGGGTTGAGACCCGGTAAACCCGCTCCGTTCATAGATCAAACGTTGTTCCTCCTCGTGGCAATGCTCCTCGCTTACCTTGGTGGAGTGTACAGCCTCACCATGTACCAAACGCTCTTCCTACTAGTGATCACCCCCGTCCTCCACGTTCTTTCAAATGTTGGTGCTTACCTCCTCAAGCTCAAGAACGTCCCCTGGTGATCAAACTTTTATCAAGGGTCTACGTAGTGCATCTAGGTGATTGAATGACCGTTGAATTACCAATAGGAGTTTCCTTATCCAAGGTATTCAGGGTTGATAGAGAGCATAGTGCAAAGCACATTGGGAGTGGAGAGGTCGAGGTTCTCTCGACGCCGAGCATGATACTTTTCATGGAGATGGTATCCCTCGAACTCGCTCAGAGGTACTTACCGCAGAACTTGACGACCGTAGGTACTAGAGTCGATGTGAAGCATCTAAACCCAGCACCAGTAGGTGCGGAAATCGTGGTTGAGTCTAAGCTCGTAAAGCAGGAGGGCAGAAAATTGACGTTCGAAGTTAGGGCACTGTGGAAGGATCTTGTTGTCGGCGAGGGTATTCACGAGAGGTACATAGTGGATAAGCAGAAGTTTGTAGAGAAGGTCAAGAGACTCGTATCAGAGAGAGTCTAGCGGAACTGCGCTAATTCAGCTCGTTTAATCTCGTACATGCTTTCATCGGCATCGCTGACACCTTTGCACAAGCATCGTTCCAAGTCTCTCACGTACTCATCATAGTCACCGACGTAGAGGAGTTCACCGTATCTAAACACGTGTCGCAGTAGATCTCTAGGCAAATCGTTTGTGTCGTATATATCCACACGCATTGGAGGGAGTAGAGTCGCGAAGTCCATCTTGGACTCGAACGCGTAATCACGTCTCATGAACTCCCTGAACTTCAGAACCAATACGAAGTTCGCAGATTCTCCCGGGTCGTATAGCAACGCGTATGAGATTCCTAGGCTTGGTCCATACTCCAGCAATATCCTTCGAAGTATTCTCTTCGCCAAACCCTTTCTCAAGGTAGCACCTCCGATATATGTCTATGAAAAAGGGTTTTTAGAGACGAGCTGCTCTGAAACCGGAATGTGATTGCTTACGTTCAGCGAACTGTTTTTCCTCTATTAATGCATCCGCTACCGGGGTTCGGCGCGATGATAGGCTTCCTCGTTAACCCAATCGCCGGGATGGGCGGATCCGTAGGGCTCAAGGGCACCGATGGCGATGCCTACTTCGAAGCCATTAGAAGAGGCGCTAAACCCGTTGCTCCATCCATAGCAACGAGGTTTGTCGAAGCCTTAACCAAATTGTGTCGCGAAGACGTGGATGGGAGAATCGTTGCTGCACCACGTCACATGGGCTCCACATACCTAGAGAAAGTGGGTATTAAGCACGAGGTTCTGGACGTCGAGATACCGGATGCTACGAGTGCTGATGATACGAAGCGCTGCGTTGAGAAAATGCTTGAGAAAGGTGTGGCCCTCGTGCTCTTCGTAGGAGGCGATGGTACGGCTCGCGATATAGCATCGGTTGTTGGAGACCGTGTACCGATTCTTGGAATACCATCCGGTGTGAAGATGTATAGCGGGGTTTTCGCGGTATCACCTGAGGCAGCGGCGAGGATTGTATGCTCGTACCTACGTGGTGAAGCGGAGGTTGTTGAGGCAGAGGTTGCAGACATTGACGAGGATGCGTTTAGAAGAGATGAGCTTAGGGTTAGGCTCTACTACCTGGTTAAATCCGTGAGTCTAGGGACACTCCTAACCCCCTCTAAAGAAGTTAGCGTTGGTGAAGAAGAGGCTAAGAAAGCGATAGCTAGGTACTTCGTAGAGAGGGTATACGACCCGGCTAAGCTAACGATTCTAGGTCCTGGAACGACGGTTAAGGCGATAGCGGAAGAACTTGGGGTGGGAAGGGATAAGACCGTGCTAGGTTTCGATGCGCTGCTCAACGGGAGAATAATAGCTAAAGACGTGTGGGGTGAGCACTTCCTCGAACTCGTTAAGAGGTACGTCGGCAACAAGATGATGGTGTTGACGCCTATCGGGGGCCAAGGATTTCTGATAGGTAGAGGCAATAAACAGTTGACACCAGAG